>DATEWO010000384.1:0-2883 GCA_035257925.1 Propionibacteriaceae bacterium
CCCAAAAACGAACTATTGGCTGGCGGGGTCGCTCGCACTGTGTGCTGGTTCCACCTTCTTAATGAGGCATTTCTTGTGGACGAAAAGAATCGGTCTCTTTAGATGATCATGAAATCGGCGTCTGGCCAGCGTCTCTATCCGGCACCGAACACCTCAGTCCTCGCAATATCCCTGCCACAGATCGCCACGTCAAGGTTCCTGTTTGACCAGGCGAATGACCGAGGTCATCAGATGACTTACGCGTAACCGGCTGTAGCGGCGCAGCCACAGCGCCGGGAGTGAGATCATTAGCCCGAGGCGCCCAATAGGAGAATCCCGATTACCGAGCTGGACCAGTTCCTTGCCGAGGTTCTGCCGCGCCAGATCGAGGCAGAAAAGGCGATTTGCAACGGCGATTCCGCGCCACGGCTAGCGATGTGGTCGAGCAAGAACCCGGTGACCCTGTTAGGGGCGGATGCGACCAAGCAGGGTGCAGAGGAAGTGCGCCGGTTCTTTCAGGTGGTCGCGTCATGGTCTTCCAACTGCACCGCCTACCGCTTTGAACTTGTGGCGGCCGAAGTCAGTGGGGATCTCGCCTACACCGTCGGCTTAGAGCACATGTCGGTGTCCTTTCGGGGCGGCCCGGTCGCGCCGATCAGCCTCCGCGTCACGCACGTCTACCGGCGAGAGAACGGTGAGTGGAGGATCGTTCACCGCCACGGTGACAGGCTTCTGGGCAACCAGGCTTGATCTTCGTGGCATCGCGGGTGCGATGGGACCAACCTGACAGCATCCAGCCGTCACGCTGAACGACGCCAAGTAGGGTGCCCACGTTCACTGGTAGCACGGGGGTGTAGTGAGAGAGGGCCTTTCAGCTCGTGACTGACGTTTGGGGGTTTGCGTTCCGGTGAGCGGTGGTGAGCGCAACGTGTGAGATAGCCAGCGACAGCCCGAGGCTGCCTGCAAGACGGTCGGCCTTACGAAGTTACCCCTTCTGGGCTATGACCGCGCGATCCGGCACCGGAAGTCGTGCGTCCCAGCACCTGAGGGACCACAGATCGATCGGAGGAGATCGCCGAGATCTTCCTTGCATCTGAGATCGTCGTGTCATGAATGCGTCGGCCTCGGTTCGAGGCATGGCACGCCATCCGGTGCTTGCCTTCATGCTGATCAGCCTGGGGATTGGCTTTGTGACGGCAGCGATTCCGCCGATTGTGGACTCCGAGATCTTGCCGCTCGGCCGGCCATTGCACGGAGTTTTCATGTCGCTCGGCGCCGGCCTCGCTGCCTTCTTGGTCACGGCCGCGTTGTCAGGCCGGGCCGGCGTCGCAGACCTCGGACGTCGCAGTCTGCGGTGGCGGGTCCCGGTGCGCTGGTACCTGATTGCGCTGTTCTCCGTTCCGATCGGGGCAACACTGATCTCGCTGGTGATCTACGGCCCGCAAGCTCTAGCAACGCCGCCCGAGGGCTGGCCGCGAGCTCTTGCCGAGGTCGCCGCAATGTTCTTCCTGCAACTGGTGATGTTCCAACTTGCCGAGGAGATCGGATTCACCGGGTTCCTGCAGCATCACTGGCAGAACCGGTACCACCCGTTGAAACTCACCTTCTACGTGGCACTGCTCTGGGCGGTCTGGCACATGCCCGACCACTTCGCTGTGGAGGGCTGGGGAGTCGAGCAGCTGATATCGGCACCAGTCGTGTTCGCAATCGAGGTCGTCTCGTTGTTCTTCGCCCGCGCCATCTTCGTGTGGTTCTACAACCGCACCGGTAGCAGCGTGCTGCTAGTTGCGATCTTCCACGCCAGCTTCGACGGCTCAATCAACCAGCTCTCCTACGATGTAGTGCCGGCGTCGAACACAGCACGATTCTTGATCTTCAGCGCCGTGATTATTCTGTTCGCAACAACGGTGATCATCGCCACCAGAGGCCAGCTGGGGCAGCACCCAGGCCCACGATCTGTGGAAGGCGACATACCAGGCGAGCACACACCCGATGACGCTGATGACGCTGCAGGAAGAGAAGATCCAAGACGATCGGATCCGCGGGAGGCCTGAGATCGGTCGAAGGGCACCTACTCCATGGCCTGCCTAACCCTCTGTGCGGGTCAGGTGTCCGGCATGGTGTTGACGTTCCTCAAGTGCGACTATCCCAAATGCCGCGGTTCGATCACGCGCACCGTAAGCCGGTCGCCTTTGGGAACTTCCTTCGAGCCGATGCATGATCCACCTGACCGCTTGAATGCTGCTGAGTAACGGCCGCCCTGTGGCGTGGCCGTATCGGTGACACCCAGCCGACAAATGGCGGCTGCCGTGTTCAAGGCCGTACGTGGTTGGTCAGGGCGTGGTGCACGGTCCGGTTTGCATGCGGTCTCGCCGGTGGCTAGCAGGTCCAGCAGGACACGCGCAGTATCGCGAGTACCTGTGTGTCAAGAGAAGGGCTATTCAGCGACGGCGATGTAATCGGTCGCAATGTCTGTTTTCGATCCGAACGGGCCCATTTTCTGCCATTTCTCGAATGCCGCCGCAGCTTCTGGGTGCTGTTGAAGGAATCGAGTGAACTCCTCCGACTCCTCGCCCGGTCTGGGGAAGTACCGATCCCGTGCCTCCAGACTCTCGATTTCAAGGAGCACGAGATACTTGCCGTCGCGTGTGCCTCGTTCACCTTTTAGAAGATGGGTTTTCCACCCCGGAAGGGTGAACGACGATGCGATCTCTTCGGCGAAAACCCGCTCATACTCCTCGGGCTCGACTCCTGGCTGCAGCTCGATTTCATGCAGGCCGAACACCTTTGGCATGGCAAATCCTCTCCACTCTCGACGAATCACCTATGTCATTGTTGCTGGTTGCCACCAGCTCGGCGCAAGAGGGTTCCAAGGCGGCAACAGTAGATCCCGATCCGCCCGCC
>DATEWO010000385.1:0-4803 GCA_035257925.1 Propionibacteriaceae bacterium
CCGCGTGGCTCGCCTTGCGACAGCCGACGCCGCCGGTCGGCCGCACATTGTGCCGGTCACGTTCGCGGTCGACGGCGACGTCGTCTACAGCGCAGTCGACGCCAAACCCAAGCGGAGCACTGCGCTCAAGCGGCTCGCCAACGTCGCGGCCAACCCGGCCGTCGCGCTGCTCGTCGACCATTACGCCGACGACTGGAACGAACTGTGGTGGGTGCGCGCCGACGGCACCGGCCGCGTGGTCGACCCGAAGGATCCAGAGGGCGTACGTGCGCTGTCGCTGCTCGCCGACCGCTACCCGCGCTTCGCCGCACGAGGGGCCGTGCTCGCCATTGACGTACGCCGCTGGTCGGGCTGGGCCGCGTCGGCGGCCGAGGAAGGCTGAGTTAGTGCTGCCGACCGTCGACGTAAAAATTGGCGCCCACGATCCCCAGGCGTTCAGCTGAGCGCGAATGGTGCCCCTTCACGCCGGTATGCGTGGTTTCAGACGTCGTCGTGAGCGAGGTTGCTAGACAGGCCGTGGTTCGCATTGGCTTGCTGGAGGAGCAGCTTGGCCCTGTTCTCGAAAGTGGTGACCGCGTCGGCGCCGGCCGGGAACCGAAGTGGTGGCTCGTCCTGGGCGGCGAGGTGAATCAAAGCGTCGGCGAGTTTGGCGGGGTCGCCACCCTGCTGGCCGTTCATGCTCTTCCAGGCAGCGACGGTCTGCTCAGTGCGCTCGGCGTAGTCCTCGATCGAGGACTCGGCGTACTTCGTCGACTCAGGCGACAGCAGCTCGGTGCGGAAGAAGCCGGGCTCGACAAGCATGGTGCGGATACCGAACGGTGCAACCTCAGGTGTCAGGGACTCCATCCAGCCCTCCACCCCGAACTTCGAGGCAGCGTACGCGGTCAGGAATTCTCCGCCCACAATGCCGGCAGTCGAGGAGATCGTGACGACCAGGCCGGAGCGCTGGCCGCGCATCACCGGAAGGGTCGCGCGGGTGACGTTGACCGGGCCGAACAGGGTGGTCTCCATCTGCCCACGGAACTCCTCTGGCGTGAGCTCCTCGAAGAACCCGGCGTTGAAGTTGCCGGCGTTGTTGACCAACACGTCGATCCGGCCGAACCGGTCCACGCCCGCCTGGACGGCGGCCTCGGCGCTCGCGGGGTCGGTGACGTCGAGGGCTACGACGATGAGGTCGTCATGTGCTCCAAGCACGGAAGCGACATTCTCGGGGTTGCGGCCAGTGGCGACGACGGCGTGACCGGCAGCCAGGGCGGCCTTGGCGATGTCGACGCCCATTCCCCGGCCGGCGCCGGTTACGAGCCAGACCTGCTTCTCACTCATGCTGGGTCCACTTTCTGGGTCGCGATCTTGTCGATCTCTGTGGGACACCGCCTCAGCAGTGGTGCATTGGCTACAGAACCACGCGTGGGCCTTGAGCGGGAGTCCCTGATGATGGGGTCACTGACAGGGACCCTCGACCCCGGAGCAGCGCCCGTAGGGTGGAAGGCATGTCAGTCAGCCACGACCGTGGCGACGTTCGCGGAGAGATCCGGGAGTTCCTGAGCACGCGCCGGGCCAAGATCACCCCCGTACAAGCCGGGCTCCCGCTTTATGGCGCCGAGCGGCGACGGGTCTCGGGGCTGCGCCGCGACGAGGTCGCCCTCCTCGCCGGCATATCGAGCCAGTACTACACCAGGCTTGAGCGTGGCAACGCCATCGGAGTCTCTGAGAGCGTTATCGACGGCATTGCCCGAGCCCTGCAGCTCGATGAGGCCGAGCGGAGCCATCTTCTCGACCTGATCCGTGCCGCCGGCACGACCCGCGCACCGCGGCGGCCGGTCCCGCAACGGGTCCGGTCTACGGTGCAGCGCGTCCTCGACTCGATGATCGGCGTGCCCGCGTTCATGCTCAATGGACGTCTTGACATCCTGGCCGCCAACCAGCTCGGCTTCGCGCTGTTCTCGCCGATCTACGCCGACCCGGTCAGGCCAGCCAACAGCGCCAGGTTCGTCTTCCTCGACCCGCACGCGGCCGAGTTCTTCCGCGACTGGAACAGGGTCGTCAACGACACTGTCGCCCTGTTGCACGCCGAGGCCGGCCGCCATCCCTATGACCGGCGACTTTCCGACCTGATTGGGGAGCTGTCCACCCGCAGCGACGAGTTCCGTGGCCGGTGGGCCGCCCATGACGTCCAGATCCACACGACCGGCGTCAAGCTCATCCATCACCCGGTCGTTGGCGACCTCGACTTGTCGTTCGAGTCCTTCCCGTTGGCTGCCGATCCCAGCCAGAGCCTCCTCGTCTACACCGCCGAGCCCGGGTCGCCCTCGGAGGACGCCCTCCGCCTACTGGCTAGCTGGGCAGCGACCACCGACGGTTTCAAGCCGGCTGCCTCGACTGGGGCCTCGGAACCGGCTTGATCGTTCGGGAAGGCTGATTGACATCGGCGTCAGAACCATAAGTGGCGCAGCGTCAGCGTTCTCGGCAGCGAGACAAGCCAACCACCATGCGATCTCCTCGGCGAGGTGCGCGGCCTCTGCCCGCTGACTTGGAGTCAGGCGGTCTTGATGGCTGAAACCTCAAACTCGAGGGTGACCTTCTCGCTGACCAGGACGCCGCCGGTCTCGAGCGCGACGTTCCAGGTGACGCCGTAGTCCTTGCGGTTGATGACGACGGAGCCCTCGAAGCCGACGCGCAGGTTCCCGTACGGATCCGTAGCGGCACCCTCGAACTCGAACGGGATGGTGACGGTGTTGGTGACGCCCCTGATGGTCAGGTCACCGGTGAGCTCGACGCTGGTCGGCCCAGTCTGCTGGATTCCGGTGGAGGTGAAGGTGATCTGCGGGTACTCCTCCATGGCGAGGAAATCGTTGCTGCGTAGGTGGGTGTCACGCTGCTCGTTGCGGGTGTCGATGCTGGCGGCCTGGATGGTCACGGTGACGGTTGACTTGGTGAAGTCGCTTGCATCGACGACTCCGCTGCCCTCGAAGTCGTTGAACTGGCCGCGGACCTTGGTCACCATCGCGTGCCGGGCTACAAACCCGATGCGGGTGTGGGCGGGATCGAGGATGTAGGTGCCGGACAGATCGGCGAGGGTGCTGACGGGGGTGAAAGTGGTGGGGTTGGTCATGCTGAGCTCCTGAAGCGGTCGGAGGTCACGCCGCCAGATGGTGACGTGTCACGTATATGGACTTAACTTATGTGACGTGTCAACTATTCCCGATACGATGGTGAACATGAGGTCTGCGGTTCGATGGCTGACTGCGCAGGAGCAGCACCTGTGGCGCGGCTGGCTGAAGCTGAACGCAGAGTTGGCCTCGACGCTGCAGCGCGAGCTGCAACAAGACGTCGGCTTGTCGATGCCGGACTTCGAGGTCTTGGTCCACCTCACCGACAATCCCGAGGGTCGGCTACGGGTCACCGAGCTCGCCGGGCTGCTGCAGTGGGAGCGCAGCCGGGTCTCCCATCACATCAAGCGCATGGAACGTCGCGGCCTGGTGGGGCGTCTGGAGTGCTCCGAGGACGGCCGCGGCGCTTTCGTCGTGATCACCCCTCAGGGCCGTGCTGCGATCGAGGAGGCAGCTCCCGGCCATGTCATGGCGGTGAGACGGCTGATGTTCGACGTCCTCAGCGAGGAGGAAAAAGGGGCCCTCGCCGCAGTCATTGACAAGCTTCTGGCCCGAACCGACCACGCGTCGCCGGAGTAGCGACCAACCAGGCACCGCAGCTTGCTTAAGGCGTCGTCCCTTCTGCCTTCCGCGGACGGGATCGTTCGCCTGCACGGATTCGCGAAGTGATGACCGTCAGCGGAACCGCGGCACCCGCGCTGTGGCCACCCGCTACGACAAGCGAGACTTCGTCTACTGCGGCACGATCAATGTCGCGGCAATCAGGATCTGGTTGCGCGACACCGTCCTACACGATTAGTGGGACACGCTCTAACCTAGATCACCTGCTCGCGATGAGGTCGGGCGGCGCGGCGAGTTCGAGGATGAGCCGACAACGAAGGAGCACGCGATGTGTCGCTGGATGGCATGGCACGGGCAGCCCGTCCTCATCGAAGAGCTGCTCTTCAAGACCCAGCACGGGATCGTCGACCAGAGCCTGTCCTCGCGACTGGGCGCCGAACCGACGAACGGCGACGGCTTCGGGCTCGGCTGGTACGGCGCTGGCGAAGGCCCGGCGGTCTACCACAGCGTCGCTCCCGCGTGGGGCGACGCGAACCTGCGCGAGCTCGCCGCACACGTCGAGGCGCCTTTGTTCCTGGTCCACGTGCGTGCGGCGATCGGGTCACCGATACAGCAGACCAACTGCCATCCCTTCCGTCACGGGCGCTGGCTGTTCGTGCACAACGGCTACGTCGGTGACTTCCACGTCATCCGGCGGGACCTCATGTGGGCGATCGATCCGGAGCTGTTCGCCGGCATCGTTGGGTCGACCGATACGGAGGTCGTGTTCAGGCTCGCGCTGACGTTCGGGCTCGAGGAGGATCCGATCCGAGCGCTCGAGCGCACCGTCAGGATGATCGAGACGACCGCCACCGAGCGCGGCGTCGCGCCGATGGTGCAAGGGACATTCGGTGTCTCGGACGGCAGCAGCCTCTGGGCCGTGCGGTACGCGACTGAGGGCCGAGCGCGGTCCCTCTTCGCGTCGGCTGAGGTCGACTCGCTGCACCAGCTATATCCCGAGAAGAAGATGTGGTTTGCGACGGCGACATCCGGCGACCGGCTGATCGCGTCCGAGCCGTTCTCTGACCTGCCGGGCGTGTGGCACGAGATCGACGAGTCGTCCGCCGTGATCGTACGCAGCGGCGGCCAGCTC
>DATEWO010000386.1:0-12683 GCA_035257925.1 Propionibacteriaceae bacterium
CAGAGCAGCCCACCACATGATCGTCGACCAGTCCGATCGCTTGCATCGTCGCGTACGCCGTCGTCGGGCCGACAAAGCGGAAGCCGAGGTCCTTGAGCTCGCGCGCCATTGCGATGGACTGGGGTGAGGTCGCACGCCGCTCTCCCGCAGCCGGACGCGGCCGGCCGCTCACCCGATAACTGAGAACGATCTTGGCAAACCTCGGTCCAAGATCGACAACCAGCCGCGCATTCTCGATGGCCGCCGCGATCTTCGCCCGGTTGCGAACGATGCCCGGATCGCTCAGCAGACGCTCCATGTCATGATCGGTAAAGGCGGCAACGCGCTCGGGCCGGAAGCCGGCAAAAGCCCGCCGGAAGTTCTCCCGCTTGCGAAGAATGGTGATCCAGGACAGTCCTGACTGGAAGGCCTCGAGCGTCACCCGCTCATAGATCCCCTGCGTGGTGCTGACCGGCTTGCCCCACTCGTTGTCGTGGTAGGCGAGGTACTCAGGGGCTGAGAGTGCCCATGGGCAACGCGCGAGGCCGTCAGGACCGGGCAGGGCTCCGCTCATCCTTGGCTGATCACTGGGCTGTCATCGTGCTTCAGCGAGCGCACTGAGCGCTCGCAGACTGCGCGCAAGGCCAGCGCGTAGGGCCGGCAGGGCAAGGCGCGCTGGCCACTCAACCAGCCGGCCACCCGGAATAGAGAAGACCTCAGTGCAAGACACTGTGGTCTTCCCGTGATGGCCCCTGAGCCGAAAGACACCCTCGCCGGTGAAGTACGGGCCGAGGTGCAGGATCTCTAGCTCTGCCGTATCGGCGGTCAGGGCCGTATCAGCGGTCGCGGTATCAGTGGTGGGCGGCGACCAACCAGTAACGATGAAGCGGTCCAGCAGACCCAGTGGGATGTGACCAAGCCAGATCCCGGACAACGCCTCGGCTCGTACGCCGACACCGACCTTACGGTCGGTTATGACCCGGACAGTCGTGAACGGAATCCAGCGAGACTGGCCAGTCCAGTCGATCAGCACTTCCCACACGGTCGCCACAGATGCATCGGTCTCAGCCGAAACCTCGAGGCGAATGCTCAACTCATGTCCTGCACTAACCGGACTTGCGGTCGTCCATCGCAGGTGGAGGAAGCTCTGGCGGTACTGGGCCGTCCGCTGACCCGATGGGATCGCGCGGAGTCGCCTGCTCTGCCGCACGCGCCGATGCCGTTGACTCCTGAAGTCGCTGCCGGACTGTTGCGCCCTCCGCCAGCTCCGCGATCAAGGCGTCACGCTCCGCAATCTCGAGAGCGAGCCGGTCGAGCAGATCGTCCACCTGAGCCATCGCGTAGCCGCGCAGCGTCACCCCGAAGCGGATGTTCTTCAACTCTTCCGCAGTCAGCGCGCCGCCGGTGGGCAGGTCTTGCCGGTAGGTGTCATAGACGGGTTCTTTGCTCATCTGTCCCATTCCTCCCGCAGCGGCCATCGCCGCAACGCCCAACGCCGCGACGGCGACGACGGCGATGAACCACTCCATGGATGAATGCTTTCACGCTTCACAAGGGTGAGCGCAGCGCAGACAGTCCTGCGCGATGCGTGAGCAGCCCTAGATACACCGCTATTCGGGACGGCGCGGTGGAGTGAGCGTGGTCTGGTGAGCCACCATCAAGGCCACCGCTTCGTCGGCGTCGTCAGTGACGGTAAACGTCTCAAGGTCGGTTGCTGAGATGCTGCCGCGCTCCACCCCGACCCTACGCAGCCAATCGACCAGCCCGCTCCAGTAGCCATTGTCGAACAACACGACAGGAAATGACGTCACCTTCTGAGTCTGTACCAGCGTTAACGCCTCGAACAGTTCATCCAGGGTGCCGAAACCACCTGGTAGCACAACAAAACCCTGGGCGTACTTGACGAACATCGTCTTCCGCGCGAAGAAGTAGCGGAAGTTGATGCCCAGGTTGACGTAAGGGTTGAGGCCGGCCTCGAACGGAAGCTCGATGCCAAGACCGACCGACACCCCACCGGCCTCAGCGGCGCCCTTGTTTGCAGCCTCCATGATCCCGGGGCCGCCGCCGGTGATGACAGCAAGCCCAGCATGAGCGAGCTTGCCGGCCAAGTGCTCCGCCGTGGCGTACATCGGGTGATCGCGAGGCGTGCGGGCAGATCCGAAGAAGCTGACCGCTGGCCCAAGCTCGGCGAGCGTCCCGAAACCGTCGATGAATTCCGACTGGATCCGCAGCACCCGCCACGGATCGGTGTGTACCCAATCGGTGGCACCGCGACTCTGCAGCAACCGCTGGTCGGCAGTCGACTGCGTTGCGGTCCGCTCGCCGCGTACTACCGGTCCCTGCCAGCGCCAGGGTTCGGGTTCTTCCACGAGGCCCACCCTCTCACCCGTGGTGCTACGGCGCGTCAGCTTAGCCAGCGAATGAGGGCATCGCGGCAGGCCACAACATCATCAGCCGGGCAAAACTCATCGTCAGCGTGGGCCTTCCTTGGATCGCCTGGTCCGAAGTTGACCGCCGGAATGCCCATTGCGCTGAAACGCGCGACATCGGTCCAACCGAGCTTGGCACTGGCCTGACCGCCCACTGCGCGGAGAAACTCTGCGGCAGCTGGCTGATCGAGGCCAGGTCGAGCCCCGGCGGCCACGTCGGTGACGCGAATGGGATAGCCGTCAAGAACTGTGCGTACATACGCCTCGGCTTCGGCCGGGGACTTGTCGGGTGCGAATCGGTAGTTGACCTCGATGACGCAGCGATCCGGGATCACATTGCCGGCAATCCCACCACTGATCATCGTCGCATTCAGCCCTTCCTGGTACGTCAGCCCGTCGACCTCGATCTGCTGTGGTTGGTACGAAGCCAGACGTTGCAGCACGCTGCCCGCCTCGTGAATGGCGTTGCGCCCCATCCAGGAACGCGCCGAGTGTGCGGCCACTCCTCGCAACTCCAGCTGCAATTGCATCGAGCCTTGACAACCGCCCTCAATACGCGCATTCGTCGGTTCGCAGAGCACCGCTAATGCGCATCTCAGGTAGTCGGGATGCTCCCGGGCAATCCTGGCCAGGCCGTTTCGATACTCCTCAACCTCCTCGTTGTCGTAGAAGACCCAGGTAACGTCGCGCCGCGGCCTGGCCACTGAGGCGGCAACCGACAATTGGACCGCGACACCACCCTTCATGTCGCAGGCTCCCCGACCCCAGATGATCTCCCGGCCGGTGCTGTCGTGCGTCGTCCAAGACGGCACATTCCCCGCAATCGGCACGGTGTCCAGGTGGCCGGCGATCACGACCCGCTCGGACCGACCGAGCTCAGTGCGAGCGATGACCACATTGCCGTCTCGCACGACCTCCAGGTGGCCGTAGGGGCCAAGCGCCTGCTCCACTCGGTCCGCGATCTCTTTTTCGTGTCCGCTGACGGACTCGGTGTCGATCAGGGCTCGCAGTAGCTCGACAACATCGCCGCCCAGATCCAGAGGCGCAGGCACGAGCGGCACCTTACCGCGTCGGTAGGCTCGGGCCCATGACTGATGCTGCAAGTGCTCCGCTGCGGGTGGCCTGGGGCTGGGGTCTGGCATCGATCCACAGCTCAGGTCAGGTGCTGGACACTTACTTCCCGTCACCTCGCCTGGGCAGCGCCGATGGCAGCGCGGCCCCGGTCACGCTCATCTCGGCGGCAGTCGACGACGAGGCTCGGGAAGTCCGTACCGAGGTCGTCCACACCGAAATCGATCTGGATGCGCCACCGGCCGGCACCTCCGACGCTTACCTGCGGCTGCACCTTCTCAGTCATCGGCTCGTGAAGCCACGAAGCATGAACCTGGATGGCATCTTCAGCTCGCTCCCGAACGTCGTATGGACCTCGGCCGGTCCATGTGCCATCGAGGGCTTCGAAAGGGTACGCACCCGGCTACGCGCTCGTGGCGGGCACCTCACCATCTTCGGCGTAGACAAGTTCCCGCGCATGGTCGATTACGTGGTTCCGACCGGTGTCCGGATCGGGGACGCCGATCGGGTGCGGTTGGGCGCCCATCTCGCCGAGGGTACGACCGTCATGCACGAGGGCTTTGTCAACTTCAATGCCGGCACCCTCGGCGCATCGATGGTGGAAGGCCGAATCTCTGCTGGCGTGGTGGTTGGCCGCGACTCCGACGTGGGCGGCGGAGCTTCCATCATGGGTACTTTGTCCGGCGGCGGCACTGAAGTCATTTCGATTGGCGAGCGTTGTCTGCTCGGCGCCAATGCCGGTATTGGGATCGCCCTGGGTGACGATTGCATCGTCGAGGCGGGTCTCTACGTCACCGCGGGCACCAGGGTCACTCTGCCAGGCGGCGAGGTGGTCAAGGCACGGACCTTGTCTGGTGAGAACGGGCTGCTGTTCATTCGCAATTCGGTGACTGGCGCGGTCGAGCTACGTCATCGGCAACGCAGCGGAGTTGAGCTGAACGCCGAACTCCACGCGAACTGAGCGCAGGTGGGATCCGGAACAGTTCGAACCCTCGGCTGCCTTGCCGTCGCGTTGGCCATCGTCATTGCCGCTGGCATCGGGGTCTTTTCATGGCTTCGCAATCGTGGCCTTACCGAACCAGTTCCGGGACAACAGCGCTGCGTCGCGACCGCGAACAACCGATCCACTGTGGTCGATCTCGACCAAGCCCACTTCGCCTCGATCATCGCAGGGGTGTCGGTACGACGTGGTCTGCCGCCCCGTGCTGCCTCCATTGCCATCGCCACGGCGTATCAGGAAACCGGAATCCGTAACCTCGACTACGGCGATCGCGACTCGGTTGGACTGTTCCAGCAACGTCCTTCCCAGGGCTGGGGCACCAAGCAGCAACTGCTGGATCCGGACTATGCGGCTGGGAAGTTCTACGAGGCCCTCGTCAAGATCGAGAACTGGGAGACTGCCGACATCAACGACGTCGCTCAGCAGGTGCAACGCAGTGGATACCCCGAGGCGTACCGCGATCATGAGGCTGACGCCCGAGTGCTGGCCAGCAACTTGACCGGCCAGTCGGCCGCTGGTTTCAGCTGCCTCGACCGGACCGCCGCGACGGGAGATGTCAAAGCGTTGCGCAGCTCGCTGAAGCAGACGTTCGGCAAGTTGGACGATTCGGTCGACGGATCAGTGATCACCATCCGTGCCGGTAGCGACAAGCGGGCCTGGGCGTACGCGAACTTCGCCGTGGCCAATGCCAAGTACTACGGCGTAGCAACAGTGAAGATCGGAAACAGGCTCTGGGAAACTCAAGATCTCAACCTCCCCGAGTGGCAGGAAGCCTCTCCGAAGCTCAAGGATGAGCGTGTCGAGATTACGGTTCGTTGACTGGAACCTACGTAAACCTAGGTTGCGTACGGTTTGCATACGTTGCAACCAGTGCAGACCGTCAGGAAGCTACGTGCACCTAGGTTTCAGTCAGAAGAGCGCGAGCCAAGATCGGCAGTCTCTAGGAGGCGCGCAGCGGCCACGGCAATCCGTTCGTCGGTCGCGGTGAGAGCAACCCGTATGTGCCGGCTCGCGGCGGCACCGTAGAAGTCTCCCGGCGCGACCAAAATTCCTTTGCGCGCTAGAGAATCCACCGAAGCGTGGCAGTCCTCGTCCCGGGTGGCCCATAGGTAGATAGACCCCTCGGAGTGCTCGAGGCGGAAGCTGGCTGCTTCCAGCGCCGGCCGCAGCATGGTTCGACGCCGGAGATACCTCCGCCGCTGCTCTTCCACATGATCATGATCACTGAGCAGCTCGATCATCGCCTCTTGAACCGGACGCGGGACAATCATCCCCGCGTGCTTGCGAATCAAGAGCAGATCTGCCACCACTTCTCGATCACCGGCCACGAATCCTGCTCGATAGCCCGCCAGGTTGGACCGTTTGGAGAGTGACTGCACGGCGAGCAGCCCGTCGTGTCGGCCACCGTTGACCTCCGGATGCAGCACCGACACCGGCTCAGCCTCCCAACCGAACTCCCCGTAGCACTCGTCCGAGGCAACCAGCGATCCACGCTCGCGTGCCCAAGTCACGCGTTGCCTGAGTGTGTCCTGATCGAGGATCTGACCGGTCGGGTTGGATGGCGAGTTGAGCCAGATCAGCGCCGGCCGGGCGTCGCCGAGTTGATCGAGGTCGTCGCAGGCGACTGCCCTGCAGCCCGCGATCTTGGCACCCACCAGGTAGGTCGGATAGGCCATCGCCGGGTATACCACAAGATCGTCGGGACCGAGCCCGAGCAATGTCGGGAGCCAGGCCACGAGTTCCTTGGTACCAATGACAGGCAGGGTGTCCTCGGGAGCAAGTCCTGCAGCCCCCCAGCGATGGATCAGATAAGACGCAATTGCCTGGCGCAAGGCCGGCGTGCCCGAAGTAAGCGGGTATCCCGGACTGTCGGCCGCGCGGGACAGCGCCCGGATCGCTCGTTCCGGCGTCGGATCGACCGGTGTGCCGATCGAAAGATCGACTATGCCGCCGGGATGTGCCTGTGCGGTCGCTCTGGCAACCGCGATGGTGTCCCAGGGAAAGTCAGGGAGCTCTGCCGCCAGCTGGCTGCGTCGCGGCGGGCCCTCCGTCAACACTGCTTACTCGTCGTGCTCTTGTGGTGGCAAGCTCTCGATCAGCGGATGATCTTTCTCAATGACACCGAGCTTGGCTGCACCGCCCGGTGAGCCGAGGTCGGAGAAGAACTCAACATTGGCGTTGTAGTACTCCTTCCACTCCTCTGGCGTGTCGTCCTCGTAAAAAATCGCCTCTACGGGGCACACCGGCTCGCACGCGCCACAGTCGACACATTCATCAGGATGGATGTAAAGCATCCGCTTACCCTCATAGATGCAGTCGACCGGGCACTCCTCGACGCAGGCAAGGTCCTTCAGGTCCACACATGGTTGCGCAATGACGTACGTCACGAATGTCGCTCCTTGATTTACCTGTGCGTCGTCGCCACCGCGAGCAACGCGATACTCATCGCCTAGTATCACGCCTCTCGGCAGGACTGCTAACTGAGGTCCATCTAGAAAGGCGGGGCCGGTGGCCGGTCGGAGCAGCGACCCGCTTGCTGTGGCGCGCCCAGGCGAGCGTTGGGTGGTGAGGTGCTGGTTGCCCGACGGTTCGGCAACCGACGTCGTCGGCTGGATCGATGCCCTGCATCCCACTTCAGTACAGCTAGCGACGCTGGATCATCCGGCTCGGGTGATCCAGCGATCCATGATCATTGTCGCCCGACGCGCTCCAGCAGCAGCCGGTGGACCCCACCCTCGGCGGATCTCGGCCCATGACGTGCAACGGCATGCACTGCCCGGCTGGTTGGCGTGGCACGAGCCGCTCGGTGAGTGGACACTCCGGACAGCAGGCGGCTTCACGCGGCGCGCCAACTCCTGCCATGCGGTCGGCGATCCTGACATGCCGATCCAGCAGGCTGCCCAGCGGATCATCGCTTTCGCGGCCACCCACGACATCGCTCCCCTGGCCCAAGTCATTGAAGGTTCAGCTGAAGAGCAGGCGCTGCAGCGTTTGGGCTGGGTAGGCACCGACCAGCCGACGGCCGTCTTAACGAGCCGTCTGGCCGACTTCTTGGAGGGCCGGCCAGCAGAGCCGGTGGTGAATATCACCGAGAGCCTAAAGCCGACCTGGGAGGAGACCTACCACCGCAGCAGACCGAACTCGGCCGATCCGGCCATTGTCCGGATGATCTTGGAAGGCAACCCTCCGCGAGCTTTTGCGGCCGTGACCGGCCAGGGGCGAGGCGAGGATGACGAGCTCATCGCCATTGCACGGGGACACCGAAACGAGGACTGGCTCGGACTGGCGTCGATATGGACTCGTTCTGATCATCGTCGTCGTGGCCTGGCTACTGCGATGATCGCTGCGCTGGGACACTGGGCGGCGCGCCAGGGTGCCCGCTACGCCTACCTTCAGGTGGCGACCGTGAACGAGCTGGGCATTTCCGCTTACCGCAGCCTCGGCTTCATTCATCACCACGCATACCGGTATTTAGCTCCTGCCCGATGACTCATGCCGGCCGTTCTGGAGCTCAACCACCCTTGGGTTTCTCACATATGACCCGGTTGGTTGGTGCATACCGCCAGCTGAAGTTCTCCCGGCGTACCACTGAGCCGTTTTCATAGAAGAGCCGCTGATATCGGACGTCAAAACCCCGCACCGGGCTGGTCGGCTCGCAATCCTTCGAGTCGTCCTTGATGTCGCGGCCGGTGGTGAAGTTCGACTTGATCGGACTGGTCGCCACTACCTTGTCGTAGGTCTTGGTCGACCACATCCTCACCGTGATTGATCCCTTGCGGCTTGGTGTGCCCTTGACAATGTAGGCCTGCACCAACACGCCGTACTTCGTATCGTTCTGGAACTTCAGGTCGAGGCTGGGCCAGGCAACAGTGGCCTCCCGACCGGCGGGATAGCGGTCGATGAAAAGGCCGTGGGGTTTGTGCTCAACGTCCTTCAGTCCGGCGAAGAACATGGCATTGAACGTAGTCGTGGCACTTTGCGAGACGCCGCCACCGAGCTCCTTACGGAATCTGCCGCCCTTGATGATGTAGCCCTCGGTGAAGCCGTTGGCCGCGGTTCGCTCTCCGACGATCTGGTTCAGAGAGAAGATCTCACCGGGCTTCAGCAGAGTGCCGTTGATCCGGGCCGCAGCCCGGCCGATATTGATGTTTCGATACGGGAGATACGGAAAGTAGGTCGTGAACTGGCCGGTTACCTGCTTGATCCCAAGCTTTCTGGCATCCGCTGTGGAGAAGGACGCTTTGTCACCCGTGAGCCGTACGCTCACCTTCCGTTCCGCGGCTGGCTTGATCAGTACCGGCTCGACGGCTTTCTTCAGGTTGTCGGCGGTGATGGTCGTGCCATTGACAGCAGGGATTACCTTTGGCCTGCCATCCACCAGTCGTACCCTGGCGTTCTTCGGCTCCACCAGCTCGACTCTTTTGAGGGCTGGCCGAGCGTTGCGCCGCAGGTCCTTTTCGTCGAGTACGGGAACCAGGGTGCCGTCTCGATGAACAAAGGAAATCGACCCGGCGAGCATCCTCGGGGTGATCTCAAACGATTTTCCGCCGCTGACTTTGACCTTGATGGGGTCCGAGATTGCGGGCTTGGCGAAGGTCGCCACGACGTTATCTGCTTCCTCGTTGGTGACCGCAGGCTGGCTGATCTCGGCCGGCAATGCAATGGGACCTGTCACCTTCAAGAAACTGGTGGTGATCGTCGCCGACGCAGGATCCTGCTGCAGCAGCACTCCGTCCTGGGCCTGCTTCTGCTTGATCTTCGTGCCGTCGTATTTGAGCGTGGCATCGACCGGTTCCTGGTTGAAGGTCTTGGCGAGCCCACCGACCGCTGCCTGGAGTCTGGCCTGGTCGACCACGACCACAGCATCGATGGCTGATCCACCGGTTAGTGTCCTGAGGATCCGCAATGGGTTCAGACTCTTGCCACCGCCAGCTGCGTCGACGCTTTGGGCGTAATCGACAGCAAGTCCGGCATCGACTGGCTTGAGCTGCGCTTCCTTTTCTCCGACGGTCAGATTCAGCGGTTCTGCGGCCCTGGCACCGAGTTCCACCGACAGCTTCTGGATTGCGTCCGACCGGCTGAGACCTCCTACCGCCACGCCAGAGATCTGCGCCTTCTTGGGGACCTTGTCACCGCTGACGACGTACCCAGTGAGATACAGGACCCCAGCGATAAGCAGCAGGCCGCCGACAACGACCGCGATCAGCAGCCAGATCAGCCGTTTCCCGGCTGGCCGCTCCTCCGTTGGTTGCGCAGGCTCCCAGACGATTGTGTTATCGGGCCCAACGTCGTTCCTTGGCGCTTGCGTGGTCAAGAACTGCTACCTCGGGTCAGACGGCACTGGATGCGTGGGCGTTGCGGCCCTAGGAGTACGCCCCCCGATAGTACGTCAATGGAGGCCGTGCGTTTGGGTCATCGTCAGAAGGAAGACCACTCGCGCGGACAATCTGACCGACCACGATGGTGTGGTCACCGCCATCGTGCCTGCCATAGGTTGTGCACTCCAGCCAGGCCAGCGCGCCATCGATGAGGGGCGTCCCGCTGAGAGGGCTGGGGGTGTGCGGTACCCGATCGAACTGGCTAAGCAAGTCTCTTCCGCGGTTGGCGAAGTGCCTAGCCAGCGCCTCTTGGTCGACGGTCAGCAGTGACAAGCACCAGGTTTTGGCCTTGGTGATCGCGGCATGGAACCGGCTTGACTTGCTGACGCAGACCAGGACGAGAGGTGGCTCCAACGAGACAGAGCACACCGCCGTGGCCGTCATCGCATGCTTGATCCCGTGATGCAACGCAGTCGCGATCGTGACCCCCGAGGCGAAGTGGCCCATAACGTGGCGCAACGCATCGGCAGAGCCGGGAACGCCGTAACCGGGGTCTGGCGCCTTAACCCCGTCGCGGGACGTCTCCGGCCAACTCGCGCTCGTCACGAGTGCTAACTCAGCCCGACGAACAGGTCGTCAGCGCAACCTTCGCCCGCCGGAAGTGGGACGCCGCTGGCCAGGCGGTAGTACTCATGGGCCCAGGGAGCATCACCAAGCACCTCGGCAGCGGCGAAAAATGGACCGTCCGGGGTGATTTGAGTTGCGTGAGCACGCATGGCGGCAACCTTTTGTGCCACCCAAGGCGTGCCATCAATCGCCACCGCGATGTCGGAGTCATCGGACATCATCGTCCCCAACGGGCCTTCGGGGTCCAATTCTTGGAAGGTCTCGGTATCGCCCGCGTCGCGCAACGCCTTGATGCCTGCCAAGATCTCGCTCTTGCTGATTGTGGACCAGTACACCCGAGCCACGGTCCAGGGCTCGCCGAGATCTCGGCGGTAGGAGGGCACTCCCGCGAGCTGGGTAGCGTACATGGCAACCCGATGCGCCTGGATGTGATCCGGGTGACCGTAGTTGCCGACCTCGTTATAGGTGATCAGGACTTGGGGGCGGCGGTCGCGGATAACGGGCACCAGCTCGTTGGCCGCCTCCAGCAGGTCAGCCGTCCAAAAGATGCCCTCACGGAGCACGTCACGCGGAATGGCACGACCGTCGGCGTCGTACGCCATGCCGGAATCCCGGTATCGCCCGTCTCCGCCAAGTCGGATGAAGTCGGTGACACCGAGGATCTCCATGGCCAGCTTCAGTTCGCCCAGCCGGTGCGACCCCAGGTCGTCGCGATGTTCGGCGCCCAGATGGGCGAGGTCATCGACGAGTACCTCGCCCTCCTCGCCAAGAGTGCAGGTCACCACACAGACGGCCGCTCCCTCGGCCACGTACTTGGCCATCGTCGCCCCGTCCATGATCGTCTCGTCATCGGGATGGGCGTGTACTACCATGAGGCGCCGGTCGGGCTCAGACTTGGTCACAGACGTCACGGCCCCTACCTTATGCCGTGTCGCATGCGCGCCCGGCTCACCGAAACCGCGGTCCGCCGATCAGACGACTACCCGCGGCTCAGCGAAGTGACAGGCCGAATCGTGTGCCGACTCCCCATCGGGACGCTCAATCAGCAAGGGTTCCTCGATGCTGCAGATCTCCTGCGCCTTCCAGCAGCGGGTGTGGAACCGGCAGGCGGGCGGCGGGTTGGCCGGGCTCGGCACATCACCGGTCAGCACGATCTGCTCACGAGAATTGCGTAGCGTCGGATCTGGCATGGGTACTGCGGAGAGCAGGGCTTGGGTATACGGATGGGTGGGACGGGAGTAGATCTGATTTTCGTCGCCGATCTCGGCCATCTTGCCGAGGTACATCACTCCGACCCGATCGGAGATGTGCCGGACCACCGACAGGTCATGCGCGATGAAGATGTACGCCAGTCCGAGTCCCGCCTGCAGCTCTTCAAGAAGATTGACGACCTGGGCCTGCACAGAGACGTCCAGCGCCGAGACCGGCTCGTCACAGATGATCACCTTTGGGTTCAAGGCCAGCCCGCGCGCAATCCCGATGCGTTGCCGTTGACCGCCGGAGAACTGGTGCGGATACCGGTTGATGTGCTCTGGGTTGAGCCCCACCAGCTCCAGCAACTGCTGAACGCGCTGCCGGCGGTCGCCCTTGGGCAGGACATCGGTGTGGATTTCGAAGGGCTCGCCAACGATGTCGCCAACTGTCTTGCGGGGGTTCAACGATGTGTACGGATCTTGAAAGACAATCTGGATATCTCGGCGTAGCCGGCGCATCGCACTGCCCTTCTGGGAATAGACATCGACTCCGTCGAAGGTCAGCTTTCCGGCGGTCGGCTCCTCCAGCCGCATCAGCATGCGGGCAAGGGTGGATTTGCCGCAGCCCGACTCGCCCACGATGCCCAAGGTCTCGCCCTTATATAGCTCGAAAGAGACTCCGTCCAGTGCCTTGACGTGGCCGACGGTACGACGCAGCACACCAGCCTTGATCGGGTAGTGCTTGACGAGGTTCTCGGCCTGGAGAATCACTTCGCGGGTCATGTCTGGGCTCCAGGTCCACGGCCCGCCTCAGCGATGCGGTCCGGTTCGGAGACCACCGCAGGTTCCGGCCCGTACTCCAGGGCCGCTTGTACGTCGTCGATGGTCTGGGTGACTTCCAGCTTGGGACTGTGCTCGAGCACCAACTCGGCGAAGTGGCAGGCTGCCATCCGGCCGTACACCACCTCTCGCAGCGGCGGCGGCGGGTCGACGCGGCAGATGTCCTGGGCGTAGCTGCAGCGCGGGTTGAAGGGGCAGCCGGGCGGGATTTGCATCAGGTTGGGTG
>DATEWO010000387.1:0-3212 GCA_035257925.1 Propionibacteriaceae bacterium
TGGCGGCGGCAGCCGCGGCACTAGCAACAGCAGCGGTTATGTACTTGTTCGCCTCCTGCGCTTTCCGCGCATGATCGATTTCTTGCGCCGAGATGAGAGCTCCATGGACACCCTCGGGCGCAACGCGAAAGGTGGCATCGAGAAGTTCCTTGAGCCCATAGGCTGCCTGCCCGGCGAACTCGTCCGCCTTCGCGTACGTCATGAACGGCCGCCCTGCAACGATCGGCAGTCGTTTGGCGATGATCTGCTCGGCCAGCAGCACGGCGTCTGGATGGAAATAGCCGTCGCGCATCGGCACCTGGGTCAGCACCACGATCACCGGCAGGCCCATCTCGTCGAGGCGACGGATGAAATGGGCTTCGGCCTCCTCGAAGCGCCGGTCCATGCCGCGAAGGCAATACCAGGCTACGTGGATCTGCTCCGACAGCGGGAGCTGCCGCATCTGGGTCATGGCCTTGTCGAGATCGGACAAGATCTGTTTGTTGTCCTTGCCCACCTCGAGACCTTGGGTGTCGACGATGCCCAGGTGTCCAACCTTGTCGAGATAGAGGTGGCTACCCCGGGTGACCGGCTCGCCGATGCCGGTACGCGCGACCTCCTCGCCGAAGATCGCGTTGATCAAGGTGGACTTGCCGACACCGGTCTTTCCGAAGATCGCGAGGTTGAACCGCCCAATGGCTGCGTTCTGCTTCTCGTACTCGGCCCGGAACGAATCTCGGAACCAGTCTGTGCTGCCCGCCATAGGGCAAGCGTACGGGGGCAGGCCGCGAGCGTCGGGTATCGCGCGCTGGCGAGCGGAGGAACGAGGAGTGAAACGACCCGCCGATACAAGATCAGGCTTGGAGTAGCCAAGTTTCGCGAAGAGTGACGACGTCGCCAGCTCCCCAGCGCGATGCGCGAGCGGCCACAATACAAAGCGTCCGGGCTTGAGGCCTGTCATAGACTCGCCAGGTTGTCCGCCCACGGAAGAGAGTGTTTCTGCGTGCCCGTCCGTTCTGATCTGCGGAACGTAGCGATCGTCGCGCACGTCGACCATGGCAAGACGACGCTAGTCGACGCGATGCTCTGGCAGTCCGGGGCGTTTCGCGCCGGTCAGGCTGTCCAGAAGCGGGTCCTGGACTCTATGGACCTGGAGCGGGAAAAAGGCATCACGATCCTCGCCAAGAACACCGCCGTACGGCACCGGCTGCCAGACGGTTCGACTGTCACCATCAACATCATCGACACGCCGGGCCACGCGGACTTCGGAGGTGAAGTTGAACGTGGACTGGAAATGGTTGATGGGGTACTGCTCCTTGTGGACGCCTCTGAGGGTCCGCTTCCCCAGACCCGCTTCGTACTCCGGAAGGCTCTAGCCAAGAAGCTGCCGATCATCGTGGTGGTGAACAAGGTCGATCGCCACGATGCCCGAATCGCCGAGGTGGTTGCGGAGACCGACGACCTCTTCTTGGACCTGCTGGACGACGACAGCAGTGACGGTCTCGACTTTCCGGTGGTCTATGCCTCGGCCAAGGCCGGTCGCGCGTCGCTGACCGCGCCGCGCAACGGCGAGATGCCGGACAGTGAAGATCTCGCACCCTTGTTCGCCACGATCTTGCAGCACATCCCGGCGCCCAGCTACGTGGCGGGAGCGACGCTGCAGGCACACGTCACTAACCTGGACGCGTCACCGTACCTCGGGCGGCTCGCGCTCTGCCGAGTCGTCGCCGGGACCTTGCGACGCAATCAGAATGTCGCCTGGTGCCGCGCCGACGGCACCATCCGCACCGTCAGGCTTTCGGAGTTGTTGATCACCAACGCATTGGACCGAGAGCCTGCCGACTCGGTGGGACCTGGTGACATCGTCGCCATCGCTGGTATCCCGGAGATCACGATCGGTGAGACGCTCTCCGATCCAGATGACCCAAGACCGCTGCCGCTGATCACGGTTGACGAGCCGTCGATCTCGATGACCATGGGCATCAACACCTCCCCGCTTGCCGGCCGTTCGGGCAAGAACCTCACGGCGCGGCTGCTGAAAGCGCGACTGGATGCTGAGCTGGTTGGGAATGTTTCCATCCGGGTCTTGACCACGGAGCGACCGGATACCTGGGAGGTGCAGGGCCGTGGCGAACTCCAACTGGCGATCTTGGTTGAGACGATGCGCCGTGAGTCCTTCGAGGTGACTGTCGGGAAGCCGCAGGTAGTGACCCGGGAGATCGCCGGCAAGGTCCATGAACCGGTCGAGCGGCTGACCGTGGACATTCCAGAACACTTTGTTGGGGTCGTCACCCAATTGCTCGGGCTTCGCCGCGGCAGGCTGGAACAGATGGTCAACCACGGCACTGGCTGGGTTCGCATGGAGTATCTCGTGCCAGCTCGGGGGCTGATCGGTTTCCGTACCGAGTTCCTGACCGAAACCCGTGGCACCGGGCTGATGCATCACGTTTTCGAGGCGTACGAGCCCTGGGCAGGCGATTTGCGTACCCGGCTGACGGGCTCGCTGGTAGCAGACCGCTCAGGCCAAGTCACCTCGTACGCGCTGTTCAACCTGCAGGAGCGGGGCAGTTTGTTCGTCGTTCCTGGCACGGATGTCTATGAGGGCATGATCATCGGTGAGAACGCTCGCGCCGAGGATATGGACGTCAACCCAACCAGGGAGAAAAAACTCAGCAACGTGCGCTCTTCCACAGGTGAGGAGTTGGAGCGGCTGGTGCCGCCGCGGCTGATGAGCTTGGAGCAGGCGCTGGAGTTCTGTCGCGTCGACGAGTGCCTGGAGGTGACCCCGGAGGCGGTGCGCATGCGGAAGGTTGTGCTGTCGGCGACGACGCGTGCCCGCGCCCGAGCACGCTCCAAACAGGCCTAAAAGGCGCACAGTCGCAAGGGGGCAACGCTGCTGTTCCCATTTCGTTATCTGGCTGAGACGAGCTTCGACACAAGTCGGTCACGACCGCGCCGTTGGCCGGCGGTTCGCCAGCCGATCGATGAAGATGTTCTCGTTGTCGCTCCGATGCTTCGGCCCTTCCCCACCGTAGAAACGACGCGACGCCAGCTGGCGATTTCGACCTAGGTCAGCCCGGGGGAGGCGAACTCACGCCCCACCTCTCTTGCTCGCGGGGGGCGCGAGCGAGAAGGTGGGGCGTGAGCGGTCGTTTGGCAACTAAGCCTTCCTGGCAGTGTCACATGCCAGACGTCGGGCCACTCTCAGATGACATGCCAGCAGCCGGGCCACT
>DATEWO010000388.1:0-2600 GCA_035257925.1 Propionibacteriaceae bacterium
GATCCGACCCGTCCGGTTTCACCTGTGGAGTAAGGCGGGAAGTTGTAGTTGTGCATGTAGCGCTTAGTGGTTTCCGGCCCGAGCGTGTCGAGCCTTTGCTCCATGCCCAGCATGTTCAGCGTCGAGACGCCGAGGATCTGAGTCTCGCCGCGTTGGAAGAGCGCCGACCCATGCACCCGCGGTACCACGCCAACCTCGGCGGCCAACGTGCGAATGTCAGTCACGCCGCGACCGTCGATACGGATCTTGTCGGTCAAGATCCGCTGCCGAACCAGCTTCTTGGTGAGAGCTCGATAGGCGCCGGTGATCTCTTTCTCCCGGCCCTCGAACTGCGGCGCAAGGCGCTCGACAATCTTGGTCTTGAGGGTATCCGCGGCCTGCTCACGCGTCGGCTTGTCGGCGATCGACATGACCTCACTCAGTTCCACCGTGGCCGCTTCGGTAACGGCGTCGTACACGTCGTCGGAGTAGTCGACGAAGACTGGGAACTCAGCAACCGGCTTGGGGAACTTCGCTGCCAGTTCAGCCTGGGCATCGCAGAGGGCCTTGATGAACGGCTTGGCTGCCTCCAAACCGGCTGCCACCACTTCCTCGGTGGGGGCGGTTTTTCCGGTATGGACGAGATCCCAGGTGTGGTCTGTGGACTCGGCCTCGACCATGGAGATGGCGATGTCGCCAGTAGTAGTCACACGGCCGGCAACCACCATGTCGAAAGTGGCGTTCTCAAGCTGATCGACGTCAGGAAAGCCGACCCAGCGATCATCAATGAGTGCGACGCGTACGCCACCAACCGGACCGCTGAAGGGCAAGCCGGCCAACTGGGTGGACAGTGAGCCGGCATTGATCGCCACTACGTCGTAGAGCTTGTTTGGATTCAACGCCATGACAGTGACGATCACCTGGACCTCGTTGCGCAGGCCTTTGACGAAGCACGGACGCAGCGGTCGATCGATGAGCCGGCAAGTGAGGATCGCGCCCTCGGACGGGCGGCCCTCACGGCGGAAGAACGAGCCGGGGATGCGGCCGGCGGCGTACATCCGTTCCTCGACGTCCACGGTGAGTGGAAAAAAGTCGATGGCCTCGCGCGGCTTGGCCTGCGCAGTCGTGGCCGACAGCACCATGGTGTCGTCGTCCAAATAGACGGTTGCCGACCCGGCGGCTTGCCTAGCTAGTAAGCCGGATTCGAACCGGACAACATGGCGGCCGAGATCGCCGTTGTCGATAACGGCCTCGGTGGACTGAAGATCTGGTCCCTCCACGGGATTCCTTTCTGTGGCGCTGGCGATGGTCGCCGGTGCCTGAGCGGGGATCGCACCCGCACTGATGAGGCTCGACGTCGCGCGGTATGCAAATCCGCGCCAGTCCCCCGAGCTGTGGAGGCCGGTCTTCGATCGAGGTCCGCGGGCCAGAGCCGATGCTCCTCCCGAAAACCACTACCGAGGACCGAGTCTCTCCTCGTCGAGCATCTGTGCCGAGATGCGATCTCGAACTTGATGTGGTTTGTTCAATTGTGGTCTAGGGGCTAGGCGCCGCATGAACTGCCCGGTGGGCTCCAGAGCGATGCCTAACCGCTTGACGATCAGCGACGCAGCCCGAGGCGTTCGATGAGCGACCGGTAGCGCTCGATGTCGGTCTTGGCCACGTAGTTGAGCAGCCGGCGCCGTTGCCCGACCAGCAGCATCAGGCCTCGCCGGCTGTGGTGGTCGTGCTTGTGCTCTTTGAGGTGCTCAGTGAGATGCGCGATCCGCTTGGTGAGAATTGCGACTTGGACCTCCGGGGAACCCGTGTCGCCATCGCTGGTTGCGTACTCGTCAATGATCTTCTTTTTGGCTGCAGCGTCGATCGACACTGACGTTCTCCTCTCGGTCTCCCGTTGCGCGGCGCCCCCGATGGCCCCTGTTTGGGATCTTTCACATGGTGTGACGTGGGAGCTCTTGAAAATCCGCGGCCGGTCAAACGGCGCGGCTAATCTACCAGCGCTGGGCAGTTGCCAGCGAATCCCGGTCGGGGGCCGTCCCAGCGGTGTTGCTCGACCTGGGGGTAGGAACCGCCGCATTGTCAGGCACACGGTGGGGATCCACGGCAGCTTGGTCATGCGGCGGGTGCTCGTCGCCGCCGGCTGAGTTCTCGTTGGGCAGCGAGTCGTTTGATCCGGCTGTTGAGTTGGGAGCTTTGTTCGGGGTCGATCCACCTGGGCGGTACCCATTCCGGTAAACCGTCCGCGTTGATCCGGCAGCTCCAGTCCTTTTGCAGGTAATGGGTGTGGTGAAATCTGCATAAGAGGGTCAGATTTTCGAGGTCGGTGCGGCCGCCAAGGATCCAATCCAGGACATGATGTCGATCACACCATTGCGGGGGATGATCACAACCCGGGAAGGAACAGCCGCCCTCCCGGGCGATCAACGCCATAGTTTGACCGCGGGTGGCGATCCGTCTGGTCCGGCCTAACGCCAACGGCACCCCGTGCCGGTCGATGATGGCAGGCCAGATCTCAGCCTGATCGGCAATCCGCAACAACTGCTCAGCGCTCAACTGGCTGCCGTCGCTGGTTTCAGCAATCCCAGCCTTGGCCAACAAATCCTCCACCTGCGCGGTGACAA
>DATEWO010000389.1:0-8890 GCA_035257925.1 Propionibacteriaceae bacterium
CGCAGCCGCTCCGCTTGCCCTCGGCGCCGCTACGCGGCCGAAAGTGATCCTCGCGTCCCCGGTCCTCACTGTTCTGAGTGGCGGGGTTATGCCTGATCGCCCGAGAAATGTCCCTGCAGCCGATGGAAACGCGCCGGCACATACCAACGAAACGCCGCGCCGAGCCTAGTGTTCTGACACCAGCATGAAGAAAGGCAGCCGCACGTACGGCCATGCGGATTGTGTACCCGCTCGAGGAAACCATGCTGCATAGGCCAACCTTAGGCGCCACGGTAGATGTGACAGCCCGCAGCCGCCAGGGAGCTACCGCTCACCATGCCTCGCCGCGATTCCCCGTTCGTATCCGACCCGTGTCCAACGTTCCAGCTCGTCGTAGTTCAGCGGCACACCACGGCCACCGCCCGCCAAAATCAACCTGCCGGCCGCGATCAGCTCATGCCCAACATGGCCGCGCGGATTGGCATACCAAGCACCGGCTTCGATGCCGGGTGGCGACGACGAACCTCTACTTGCACCACCTGGGTACGTCGGCCGACAAGGCCGGACTGGAGCGTCTGAACCGTCCGGGGCACATGGGGGGCACAAATCAGGTGGACGAGTCGGAATCACATGATAGTGAGTCGTAGCGGCTGGGTGCGTCGCCCCTGGTCAGGTGACACTTACACTCGGTGGAGCTAAGGGGACTCGAACCCCGGACCTTCTCGTTGCGAACGAGACGCGCTACCAGCTGCGCCATAGCCCCGCGGATCGGGGTGGGCCGATCAGCACCGAGACTTTACCACCGTCAGGCGGAGGCTATCTGGCGCGCTTCGCCGCCTGGATCTGCTGAGGATGAGTCAGATGCGGAGTCCGGCGCGTCCGCCGTGACCGGTCCATCATGGCGTGCCGAAGACGACATTTCCGGGCCTGACAGGTCGATCGTACGAACGGTCCGAGGCGCCAGTGGCTTGGAAACGTAGGTCGGCATGGTGATCGGAAGGGGGTCCCAGAGGGTGCCAGGGCTTGTTGCCAAATCCGCGGACTTTCCACGTCCGTGATGCGCATCTTCGCCGCTCGCGGTGAAGTCCTTCACGCTGAGAAAAATGGTCGATTCGGTACTCCCCTGGCGAATCTCGCGATAACGAGCATCGAGCCCTCTCCGCATCATCCGAACGCTGATGCGCGCCACGACGAGGAAGATCATCAGCAGCCCGCCCGGGATGGCGGTACTCCACCACGGAATGAGATGCACCGCACACAAGCCGACCACGACACTCAGCGCCGCCATCATCCCGAGCAGCACGCGGCGCCGCCTCGATGCGGCAAGCCGTTCCAGCCGGCGAAGATCATTGACCGCTGCCCGCCGAGTCTGCGGTGTGGACACGTCGAAGGATTCGATCTCTTCGAGGTCTTGATCAAGAAGTGGAGCGGTGCCGTAACGGACGATCCGCATCGAGTCAGAGAAGCGATCTGCCGGATCGGATTCTTCTAGCAGCTCCTCGTCGGTGTCGCGACCGCGTACAAAATGCGGGACGAGATACGCCAGCCACGCAATCGCAATGGCAGCAAAAATTACGCCGCTCGTTCCCACACCCAGACGTTAAGGGGCTAACCGGGTTCTCCAGGTGATCTTGAGCGGTGTGTCGCAAGAAACGAATGTTACAGATGTTGCAGACCTGGTGCTGAGAGGTCTCTCCAGAACACCCTGGATTTCAAAGAAACCATCCGCACCGATGATCTTGTTCGCTCACCGCTGGCGGAGGTTCTCCCATCGCTGCAAGAGTCCCTCCGGAACCTCCTCAGCATTGAGTGCGAAGACTAAGTGATCGCGCCAGTCACCATCGATGTGCAGATAGCGCGGGCGGAGTCCCTCGGGCCGGAAGCCCAGCTTGGCCACCACCCGAAGACTCTTCGCGTTTTCGGGTCTGATCGCGATCTCGATCCGGTGCAGTGACATGACCTTGAAGCAGTAATCCACGGCTAGCGCCACAGCCGTCGGGATGATCCCGCGTCCTGCGAGTCGCTGGTCGATCCAATAACCAATCTGGCCCCAGGACGCTGAGCCGCCAACGATCCCGCTGACAGTCAGCTGGCCCGCCAGACGCGGTTTGGAGCGATTCGACTCCTCGTCGTAGTAGACCAGCCATGGCAACATCCGCCCCTCCCGGGCCTGACGACTTACCGAACGGACCAGCCCTGCGTACGTTGATGGTCCGATCTGAGAGCCCGGAGGAAGGGTGGCCTCCCAGGGTCGCAACCAGCTGGCATTTTCGCGGCGTACGCGCTCCCAAGCTGCCCGATCCCGATGACGCACCGGCGCAAGGATGACGGGCCCGTGCCGCAGAGTGACCGGCCAGTGGTGACGGCCGCCGCCCAGCCCGGTCATTCCCTGCGACGGCTGCTCTCTGGCCATCTCAGTGGTCTCCACCTCGCAGTTGGCTGACCGCGTGTCTCAGCACCGGCGTGAGCACCGCCATCCCGTCCCGGGCACCACCGCTTGACCCAGGCAGATTCACGATCAAGGTACGATCCACTACACCAACGACGCCCCGGCTCAGCACCGCTGTCGGCACACCATGATCAGCGCCATACCGAGCGATCGCGGCAGCCAGCTGTGGCACCTCGCGCTCGACCACGCCTCTGGTCTGCTCTGGCGTGTGATCACCAGGACTCAGCCCGGTGCCCCCGGTGGTGATCACCACCGCATGGCCGGCCGCAACAGCGTCGCGTAGCGTCGCGCTGACCGCTTCTCCGTCGGGCACCACAACTGGACCGGTCACGGCGAACCCAAGATCATCAAGAGCCGACGCGATGATCGGCCCCGATTTGTCGGGGTAGACGCCCGCAGCTGCACGGGTCGAGATAGTGATCACCAGCGCAGTCTCGATCATGAATCGTCCTCGCGAGACCAATCGCCGCGACGTCCCCCTGACTTGGTGAGCACGCGTACATCGCCGATCACCGCAGCACGATCGATGGCTTTGATCATGTCGATCACAGCGAGCCCGGCAACCGCAACCGCAGTCAATGCCTCCATCTCTACGCCAGTCCGATCCGTTGTCGTCACCGTTGCAGTGATCTCGACACCCTCGTCGATCACCTCCACCGCGACATCGACCCCACTGATGAAAAGGGGATGACACAGCGGGATGAGATCAGAGGTCTTCTTTGCCGCTTGTATGCCCGCGATCCTGGCCACGGCCAGTGCATCACCTTTGGGCACCGTGCCGTCTCGAAGCGCCGCAACACACTCGGCGCTGAGTAACACCCGCCCTGCAGCTGTTGCTGAACGAGCAGTCTCGGCCTTGCCGGAAACGTCAACCATCCGGGCGTCACCTCCTGCGCCGAGATGCGGAAACCGACTCTCGCTCACGGCTACCCCTGAGTCATCCCGGTGACTTGTCCAGCAGCCACACGTCGACGTCGAGCCCAGCAGCCACGAATTCGACGTCTTCAGGCAAGATCACCAGCGCATTGCAGCGGGCAAGGTCGGCCAGCAGATGCGAGCCGTGTCCACCCGCGAGTTCCACCAGCCGGCTTCCCGAACGGTCCATAGTGACGATGCCGCGGGCAAGCTGGAGCCGACCTGAGATGGACTTGATGTCTTGGATTGCCTGGCACTTCACGACGGGCCGCACGTATGGGCGTGCCCCCATGAGCTTCCGGATCACCGGGCGCACGAACGCTTCAAAGGAAACGAAAGCACTCACCGGGTTTCCAGGGAGCATGATCATTGGGACCCGGTCATAGCCGATCAAGCCGAAGCCTTGCGGTTTGCCCGGCTGCATGGCGACCTGGGCGAAGTCACACGGTCCCATCTCCGGCATCACCGCCTTAACAATGTCGAAGTCGCCCTGGCTCACGCCACCTGTCGTCAAGATCAAGTCGGCACGTAGCAGTTGATCGGCGATCAGCCGCTTGAGCGCATCGCGATCATCACTCACTTGTCCGACTCGGAAAACCTGGGCACCGGTGGCTTTGACGGCAGCGGCCAGCAGGTAGGAGTTCGAATCATAGATCTGCTGCTCATTGCTGAGCATGATGCCTGGCTCCACGAGCTCGGATCCTGTGGAGATCACCACCACACGCGGCCGCGGTCGGACCATCACCTTGTCCAGACCGATGCCCGCCAGCACCCCGATATCGCGCGGGCCGAGATGATCGCCCATCCGCAACAGCTGAGTCCCAGCCTTGATGTCCTCGCCAATCCGACGGATGTGCTGCCCTACGACGCTGGGCGCGAAGACCTTGACGTCGGTCGCACCACGATCGGTGTTCTCATACGGAACGATGGTGTCCGCATCGAAAGGTACCGGAGCTCCGGTCATGATCTTCATTGCGGTTCCTGGCGATAGCCGATGGGTTGCCGCTTTGCCGGCAGCGATCTCACCGACAACGGGCAGGCTGAGCGGTGCATCTTGGCTGGCTTCCGCCACATCCTCGGCACGGACCGCGTAGCCGTCCATTGCGGAATTGTCGAATCGCGGCAGGTCAATCGCGGAGACAATGTCCTCGCAGACATTCAGGCCAACCGCGTCGAGAATCTGCTGGCGGAAGGGCCGGAGTGGGTTCACGCAGCTCAGCAGGTACTGGCGGTGAGCCTGCATCGATCGGAACTGGCCACGATCCGGCTCGGGCGGCTCGGGAAGTGGCTCGAACTGTGTCCCGCCATGCTGCGATTCCTGAACTCTCTTGCGGGTGAACAAGGGCATGCCCCACACAGTAGTGCTGCCTCGATGGGATGGCTCGGACGTCGCGCTGGGTCAGTCCCCGCAAAGCACGTCAAAAGATGATCATGCCGCAAGACACGCTGACGCAAGGGCAGCCATTTGAGACCTCAGCGCGACTAGGCTGGGTCCGTGCAAACCCAGCCGGATCAGGCGGTCGACCTCGCGGCGATGGCGGCGATCGACGCCGCAGCGATCGCTGGGGCAAAGCAAACCCTCCGGAAGGCCATCCTCTTCCGCCGCGATGCGCGGACCAACGAGCAGCGAGACCATGACGACGAGTCTCGGATGGCGATGATCGAGTCCTCCTTGGAGGACCGGATTCCGGACACCGTCGCAGCGTATCTATCCAGCGGCTCCGAGCCGGGCACACTTCAGCTGGTCGCGTGGTTTGCGGCCAACAGCGTCCGTGTGCTGCTACCGGTCCTCTCCCACCCGATTGGCGGCCGTCTTGACAAACCGGCCTGGGCGCCGTACGAGGGGCCCGATGCACTGCGTGTGGGGGCGTACTCAATCTTGGAACCGACAGGCGAGCCGGTGCCGAGCGAGCAGCTGCCCGAGGCAGAGCTGATCATCTGCCCGGGACTGGCCGCCAACCTTCACGGCGACCGCCTGGGGCGAGGCGCCGGTTGGTACGACCGGGCTCTGCGCCACGCCTCTCAGAGCGCGCCGATCTGGGTGCTGCTCAACGACGACGAGGTGCTGAAAACAATTCCCCTGCATGCCTGGGACCGTCGGGTCGACGTCATCGTGACACCGACGCGCATGATCACTTGCGAGCCGTCTGTCCTCTGCAATTTGTGAGTTCCGGGCTCATCAGCGGACCGAGAAACCCAGCTCGCCGGATGGCTCCTCCTCGATGACCTCGAGCTTGGCCACTTCTGCATGAGCTGGGCCTCTGCGTGCCCAGTCGACCATCGCCTGCACGTCGGAAGGCTCGCCCTCGAAGACAGCCTCGACCGCGCCGTCTTCACGGTTCGTCACCCAACCGGACACCCCACGAGTCCACGCTTGACGTCGGCAGGTGTCGCGGAAGAACACACCCTGCACACGTCCATGGGCCACCACTCGGCGACGGATCACGGCACCAGTCTCGGTCATGCGCCTCCGGGCACGACGGAAAGTGGTCACCAACGACAGGAAGACAGACGATCGCATTGCCCTCTCTGACCACTTCCGCCAAAAGATTGACAGTCTTGGGGCGTGTTGTGCAGAGGGTGCCCGCTCAGCCACTGGGCAACAGCTCCTGACGAGAGTCGGAACGGGCCTCGACCGCTCCTCGCGACGAGACAAACGGCCAGAGTCGTTGATTGGCCCACAGTTCGGTCTGATCGTCGTAATGACGATGGAATGCGTGACCAGATACGCCGCTCTGATTCACCCAGCGCGATGCGTCGAGGTCACCAAGATCGACAAGCATGCGCATCGTTGGGCCGGACGTTACGACATACCCCTTCCGGTCATCGAACGCCATGGCATTGACCACTGCTGGGCCACCGCCGACCTGATACCCACCGCGGTTGAACAGACGCTCGATGGGCTTGATCCCGCTCTTCCCGAGCGTCGGATTCTTCAGCTGCACGGTATGCAGCTTGCCCCACTGCCACTGGTCGGTGTCCCGAGCCATCAGTGACGTGATCTCCTTGCGGGCATTGGTCATGGCGGCGAGCAAGATCTCGTCCCGAGTTTCGATCTTGTCAGGGGTCCTCACGTCATCCCACCATGGGTTCTCGACATCGCTGATCAAGATCGTCAACACCGCGTACCAGCGATCGCCGCCGGTCGGCCACAGGTCTTCCTCTGGCAGCTCGTCACGGAAGGTGAGCTTGAAAATGTTGTGACAGATGACATTGAAGTACGCCGCGGCCGCTGAGTCCTTGGCCGCCGAGTAGTCCCAGCCAACCAGAGTCCGTTGCCCCTCAACCACCCATGGATCGGGAACCTTGATCTTGAGCAGGATCGGTACCAGGTCTGCGGCAAATCGGATTGTGTCGTCGTAGAAGATCGGTTCGGCACTGTCCAAAGTCAACGGCGGTGCGTCGCGCAACCGGTCGATGATCTCCTGGCTGCGCCACCCGTACGAGAAGGTGGAGCCCAGTGGATATGGGTATTGCGCTCCGATCACCTGCTGATTGGCAGCAACGAGAAAGCCGCTGGGCGGGTTGTACACATATGGCAGCTTGGCGAACGGGATGGTGCCGCGCCAGTCATACTCGATGTCCCAACCCGGTGAGGGCAACTTTCCGTTCCCCGTGCGGCGATGGGGAACCGTGCCTGACAGCTGGTAACCGATGTTGCCATCGGTGTCGGCATAAATGAGGTTCTGTGAGGGTGCGCTGAGCAGCGCAGCCGCCTCGCGAAACTCCCCGAAGTTCTGCGCGCGATCAATGGCCATCAGGGCGTCCATGCTGCGGCCCGGCTGAAGCGCCGTCCAGCTCAGCGCGACCGCGTATTGGGCCGGATTCGGATCAGATCTGCCGGCAGAGACCTGGTGCAACCGCTGGTCAACGTCGGAGAGCAGCGGTCCATGCCGGGAGGAGCGAATGCGAATGGTTTTCGGCTGGTCCTCCCCCCGCACGTGGATCTCCTCAGTGATCACCCGAAGTGGCACGTACCTGTCGCCTTGGCGGACGGTGTCACCGCGCACATCCTCCAGGTATAGGTCCTGGGAGTCGATGTAGCTGGTGGTCGCACCCCACGCGATCTTGTTGTTCTTGCCGATGACGACGCCAGGCATGGATGCCATGCTGAATCCAGAGACGTCGAAGCGGCAGGCCACGGAGACCGTACGGCAGTGCAGGCCGACTTGGGCGAACGCCGACGGAATGGAGGTAGCCAAGTGCGGGTCGTTGGACAAGATCGCTTTGCCGCTTTCGGTGTGGGACCCGGCTACCGCCCAGGAGTTGGAACCAATCTCGGATTCCACCGAGGCCGAGCCGAGGACGTGCGGAACCACCTCATTGATCTTGGCGGCGCTCTCCAGAACGTTCCAGGCCTGCCGTAGTTGATCATTGCTTAGTCCGCCGGCAAGAGGTCGTGCCGATGACCGGCTGGCCGTTGGGTCGAAGGCCTTACCCACAACGTCTCCGCGCCTGACAATGGGTGCGAAGTCGTCCCCCAGCGGATATGTCGGAAAGAGACTTGCGGCACGACCGCCACCGATCTTGCCGGTAATGATCGCGCGATCGGCCTCCTGCGTGAGGTTTGAACTCAGATCCCACGCCATGACCTTGAGCCAGGCCACTGAATCGACAGCTGTCCACGCCTCCGGCGTGTAGCGCAGGCCCTGCAGTCTGAGCAGCGAATATTCCAGGGAGAGATCGGGGGCTGATCGGCCTGCGAGGTACGCGTTGACGCCAGCGGCGTACGCGTCGAGATAGCGCCGAGTCGACGGTGCAAGCAGGGACAGCTCCTGCTCGGCAACCCGCCGCCAGCCCAGCGTGCGGATGTAGGCGTCAGTCTCCAGCTGGGAGATGCCAAACAACTCAGAGAGTCTCCCGGCAGCGAGATGGCGGCGGAAGTCCATCTCGAAAAAGCGGTCCTGAGCATGCACGTACCCCTGCGCCTCGAACAGATCTTCGGGGTTGTCGGCGTAGATGTGCGGCACCCCGTAGGAGTCCCGCAGCACCTCTACCTGGCCGCTGAGCCCGGAAACCATCAGGCGGCCGGAGGTCTCGGGGAATGAGGTGCGTACGGTGGCGATTGCGAAGCTGGCTAGCGCAGCGAGTGCGAGGACCAGCACCACTGCGGTGAAGATCGGCCAGCGACTGATGCGACGCACCGTCAAACTCTAATGTCCGAACCTGAGGGACCTCCGGCACGCGCTCGCGGGCGAGTGCATGAGTTTGAGGCGGATGGTCCGAGACACTGGCCGGATGAGCCCGTCTACTGAGTTCACGGGTCCGGCCGTAGATCTGCTGCGGGCGGTCAGCCAGGGGTACGGTCTTCCAGCACCGATTTCGGTGGAGCGACTCAAGGGTGGCTATGCAAACGATGTCTTCCTGCTGAGGAGTGATCGGTCGGTCGTCCTCCACGTGAAGCATCCGCCACTCGATCTCCACAGGCTGTTGGCGTTACCCACAACGACATCTTTCCCGGCAATGTGTTGCTGCACGACGGCCAGCTGACGGCACTGCTCGACTGGGAGGAAGCGGACATCGACTGGCTGGTGTGGGACCTGGCGT
>DATEWO010000390.1:0-13643 GCA_035257925.1 Propionibacteriaceae bacterium
CGAGCAGCAATCGTGCAATCAATGTCCGGGCAGCCTTGGTCCTCCTTCGAGCTTGATGATCTTCGGGTGCTTCAGCCGACGGCGGACACTGCAGTTGTGACGTACAGCGTCGTCGCCCAACGCGAGGGCACACCTGAGTACTCCGCCCTCATGAGCAGTGTGTATGTACGCCGAGCGACGGGCTGGAAGCTGGCGTTCCACCAGCAGACTCCTCGCTAGCGGCCGACCAGAGCGCCGTCAAACAACCCTTAGTCACTTCATTTGCAGTGGCACGCGATGGACGATGTCGCCCACGTTGTCGCTCAACCAGATTGAACCGAAGGCAACGTGTATGTCGCCGCATTCGGAGTTTGCATCGGTGATCATCCGGCTGACCCGGTGGGTCGTAGCGTCGACCTCGGTCAGCAACGGCTCATGGCCGATGATGAAGACGCGGTCCCCGTCCACTGCGACAGAGCATGGTTCGCCCTCGATCGGGATACGCGCGGTCTCCTTGAGTCCTTCCTTCTCCAGCGCGACGAGCTCACTGCTCGTGACCACCCAGACTTCGTTGGACACTGCAATTGCACGAGCGTCAGCGACGTCGGCCTGCGCGAGGACCCGTCGGCCGGTGAGGTCAACGGAGACAATGGCACCCGCGCCTCGGCTCACCACGTACGCCCGCTGGTCTGTGGCGGCGAGGTCAGTTCCGGGTACTCCCAGATCGACCGGTGGATCGGGCTGGCCAGTCGTCACATCCAGTCCGACCAGGCCGGCATCGGTGATCACCCAGACTCGTCCGGCCGCGACGTCGAGATGCCCCTGATCGGGGCGCTTACCGACCTTGAAGCGCTCCGCTTTGCCCGACTTGAGATCCACCCGCAGCAGATCGTCGGTAGTGCCTGATGGGTTCGGGTCGCAGCTCCACACCATGCCACTGCCGGCGCCGATCCCTTGGCATAGCCCTGAGGCGCCGAGCGGCAGTCTGCGGACCTCACTCGACTTGTCCGGATCGATCATCGCCACCGAGCCACTGTCGGTCTTCACGAACAAGTTCGTACCGTCATCAGCCATCCAGTCGGGGGCACCGCTGACCGGGACCTTTGACGCGTCGAGCTGGGCGAGAGTCACCTTTTCCGGCGGCGGACCGGCAGATGTCACTGACGCCGCTGGCTCGCTCGCGGCGTCCGGGCCGGCACCGGCGGGACCACCACCGCATCCGGACAGGACCACAACGACGGCGAACGCCATCAATGCGCCCCGCTGCGGAATGGCATCCACGGGCGACAGTCTTCCCCAGATCCCTGTGAAGGTGCGGTCACTTTCAGGTCTGCAAGGCTGGTTCATGCTCAAGACTGGAGAGAGGATGCACTCAGCTTCCGCAGGGCCCCGCGCAGTCAGTGATCGGGCTCCACGCCGCGTCGAATGCCCAGCGTCGCTACCAGATCTTCATGCAGTTCCATCCATACCGTGTGGCACGAGTCCACTCTTGGACGAGCGACCCAGGACTGCTCACCCTGTTCGACTCGCGCCAGGGCAGCCGCGAAGCGGGCGTCGTATCCCCGGAACCGTACGAATCGCCCGCCGAGCTCCTGGCAAACCGGACGCAGTTCGTCGCTAAGACTCGACAGCGTCGTGAGCACGCGCTGGTCCCACTCCTCGTCTGTGTGCTCGTTGACGGCAAGCGGATCGGTGCCGTTAGGCCGCAGTTGCCAGTCCGTGCAGGCGCGAAGGAGGCGGTCGTTGTGGGAAAGGAATGTCACGTAGGCGCGGCGGATGCTCGAATTCGAGTTGGATGCGGCAAGTTCGCTGGCCAGCTGGCGCTCGTTCTCCGAACGGCCTGTCTCCGTCAGGGTCCAGCCGGCCGTCCCTGCGAACTCGACCCTGGTGATCCAGCCGAACGCCTGAAAGTCCAGCAGCAACTCTCCTGCCAGCACGGGGTCGAGCTCGAACCGTGCGGCGACCTCGGCGTCGTCTGCCATGCCCTTGAGGCGTACGGCGTGCAGAGTCAGCAGTTCCGGTGTGGACTCGACGGGCGTCGTCACGGACGTTCTCCCGGGAAGCCGAACCAGGCCGCTTGCGTTTCGGCAGCCCCATCAGTGGTCTCCGGGCCAGGGATGGGTTGAGCGATCTCCCACTCGAAGCCGAACGGATCAATCAACATCTGCAACCCGAAGCCCAGCGCGGAACCGGGTGGCGCAGTCATTCCGGAAACGTATCTCAGCGCATTCGGCAATCCGTTGCGGCGCCGGTGGGCGCACGCGATCGTTGCCCCTAGGGCACGTCGATCAGTACTTTTCCGACTGAGCCGTCTTGGACGGCCTGGTGCGCGTCTGCTGTGTTTGCGAGGGGGAACCGATGCAGCGGCAAGCCGGCATTTTCGCCGACCGGAAGCGCTTCGTCTACTAATGCGAGCGTGATGTCTTCCACGGCCGCCCTGAGGGCCGCCTCGCCGACTGTGTAGAGCAGAACGAATTGGTAGCGCACATTTTTGATCATGTTCTGTCTGACGTCGAGAGTGAACCCGCCGCCCCCGTCATTGGCATAGATGGCGATAGACCCGCGTGGCTTGACTACATCGATGTTGAGCCGCGAATTGGCCGCGGCCGCGACCTCGACCACCAGGTCGACACCGTCAGAAGCGACATTCGCGATTACGGTTGCTGCGTCCTCGTCGCGGTAGTTGATGACATGGTGAGCGCCGGAAGCCGTCGCGAGAGCCGCCTTGGCCGGGCCGGAGACAGTTGTGATGACGGTGGCACCTGCCCACCGCGCGAGCTGGATGGCGGCGTGACCCACCGCACCCGCACCTCCGGCGACGAGCACAACCTTGCCGGAGAGGGCACCCGGATGCAGCCGCTCGGCTCCGTCCTCTGACACTGTCAGGGCACGATGAGCGGTCATCGCCGGTACGCCGAGGCTGGCGCCGATGTCGAAACTGGTGCCTCCGGGAAGTCGTACGACCCGGTCCGCGGGCAGGTTCGTGTATTCCTGAGCGGTGCCTGTCGGCCGCTCGTGGCCGGCGAGATATACCCAGACACGATCCCCCACCGCGAGGTTGGTAACCCCCTCTCCGACTGCGTCGATGACACCCGCACCGTCTTGGTTCGGAGTCACCTCCGGGAACGGCGGCGCCGCACCGTCGCCAGAACCAACACGGAGCTTCCAGTCGGTGGGGTTGACGCCGGAGACGACGACGCGGACACGGACCTCGCCAGGCCCCGGTTCGGACACAGCGCGATCAACGAGCCGCAGCACCGATGGGTCACCGGTCTCTGAGTAGATGATTGACCTCATATGCGCAACAACTTCGTCATCTTTGGATCATTCCAGGCCCGATCAACGTGGAGCAGCTCGTCGCTGACGCGAATCCAGCACGATTTGGGGAACATTCAGTGCTCTGGCATGGTTGAGCCTAGTACGCTCAAGTAATAAGTTGAGTGACACAGACTCAAGGACAACCTAAGACTTCCAAGCTGGAGGAAACACATCATGGCTCGTGCAGTCGGTATAGACCTCGGAACGACCAACTCAGTCGTCGCCGTATTGGAAGGTGGGGAACCCACCGTCATTCCCAACGCCGAGGGCTCCCGGACCACCCCGTCGGTGGTCGCATTCGCGAAGGGCGGCGAGGTTCTGGTTGGCGAGGTCGCCAAGCGCCAGGCCGTCACCAACGTCGAGCGCACCATCCGCTCCGTCAAGCGCCACATGGGCACGGACTGGAAGGTCCGGATCGACGACAAGGATTACCGCCCCCAGCAGATCAGCGCTTTCGTCCTGCAGAAGTTGAAGAGGGACGCCGAGGCGTATCTGGGTGAGCAGGTGACCCACGCAGTCGTCACTGTTCCCGCCTACTTCTCTGATGCGCAGCGCCAGGCGACTAAAGAGGCCGGTGAGATCGCTGGCCTGGTCGTGGACCGGATCATCAACGAGCCGACGGCTGCCGCGCTCGCGTACGGCTTGGACAAAACAGATCAGGACCAGACGATCTTGGTCTTCGACCTTGGTGGTGGCACCTTCGACGTCTCTCTGCTGGAGATCGGCGACGGCGTTTTCGAGGTGAAGGCCACCAATGGCGACAACCGGCTCGGTGGTGACGACTGGGATTCCCGGATCGTCGACTGGCTGGTCAAGCAGTTCAAGAACAAGAACGGTACTGATCTTGCCCAGGACAAGATCGCCCGGCAGCGGCTTCAGGAGGCTGCCGAGAAGGCAAAGATCGAGCTCTCATCGGCGAGTGAGACGCAGATCAATCTGCCGTACATCACCCTTGGTCAGGCCGGCCCGTTGCACCTTGAGGAGAAGTTGACCCGCTCGGAGTTCCAGCGGCTCACCTCTGATCTTCTTGATCGTTGCCGGGCGCCGTTCCACTCGGTGATCGACGACGCCAAGATCAGCGTCGGCGCGATCAACCATGTGATCTTGGTCGGTGGCTCGACCCGGATGCCTGCCGTTGTTGAGCTTGTCAAGGAGCTGACCGGCGGCAAGGAACCCCACAAGGGCGTCAATCCGGACGAGGTCGTTGCTCTCGGTGCCAGCCTGCAGGCCGGTGTGCTGAAGGGTGAGGTCAAGGACGTGCTGCTGCTCGACATCACCCCGTTGAGCCTCGGCATCGAAACCAAGGGCGGCGTGTTCACCAAGATCATCGAGCGGAACACCACGATCCCCACCAAGCGCTCCGAGGTGTTCACCACGGCCGATGACAACCAGCCGTCGGTGATGATCCAGGTCTACCAAGGCGAGCGTGACTTCGCGAAGGACAACAAGCCGCTCGGCAACTTCGAGCTGACCGGATTGCCGCCGGCACCGCGCGGGGTGCCGCAGATCGAGGTCGCCTTCGACATCGACGCCAACGGCATCGTTCACGTCCATGCCAAGGACCTTGCCACTGGCAAGCAGCAATCCATGCAGATCACCGGTGGCTCCGCGCTTGGCAAGGAGGACATCGACCGGATGGTCAAGGAGGCCGAGGCGCACGCCGAGGAAGACCGCAAGCGGCGTGAGGCCGTGGAGCTTCGCAACGAGGCCGACAACCTGGTCTTCCGCACCGAGAAGCTGCTCAGTGAGAATGCCGACAAGATCACCGACGATGTCAAGCAGCCGGTCGAAGAGGCCATCGCCGAGCTCAAGACTGCTCTTGAGGGCGAGGACAACGACCAGGTCAAGGCCGCGGTCGACAAGCTGAACACGACCAGTGCCCAGCTTGGTCAGGCCATGTATGCGGCGGCCCAGGCCGCTCAGCAGGCTCCGTCCGAGGCAGGCGAGCCAAGTGAGCACGCCGAGTCCAACGGCGAGAGCGGCACCGGTGACGAAGATGTCGTCGATGCCGAGATCGTGGACGACGACCAGACCTCGAGTGAGTCCCGGTGACAGTACCCGAACATGAGCATCGGCAGAACGTCGAGGCTGAGTTTGAGGAGCGTGGCCCAACCGTACGGGACCGGCGCCGCATCGATCCGGAAACCTATGAAGTACGGGAGCCGCAGGCAACTGCGGCTCCTACCACAGCCGGCCCGGAAGAGGCCGCCAGTCCAGTTGCGGAGGCTGAAGCACAGGTGATCGAGCTCAAGGCCGCTCTGGCGGAACGAACCTCTGATCTGCAACGGCTTCAGGCCGAGTACGTGAATTACAAGCGCCGAGTCGACCGCGATCGTGATCTTGCTCGCAAGGTGACGATCGAGGGGGTGCTGAAGGACTTCCTCTCGGTCCTGGACGATGTGCGTTCGGCTCGCGAGCACGAGGAACTGAACGGTGGCTTCAAGGCCGTGGCCGAAGAGATCGAGCGGGTCACTTCCAAATACGGCCTGGAAACCTTCGGTGAGGCGGGCGAGCCTTTTAACCCGCACATCCACGAGGCGCTGCTGCATGCGCACGCAGAGGGCATCGACGGCCCGACGTGTGTAGAGATCCTGCAGCCCGGATACCGAATCGGGGATCGCATCCTGCGGCCCGCCCGGGTCGCAGTCGCTGAGCCCGAGCCCAACGCTCCAGCCTCAGTCACCGAGTCCGTGGAGGTGGACGCGGCCGCGCCGATGAACCCCGAGGCTGTCGAAGAGTCTTCGTCAGGCCTGGCCGAGGAGTCGGTCGAGGCGGCAGGCGATTCGGGGAGAGATGAGTCGGCTACCACCGACAATCAGGCGTGACCGTCTCAGGAACATCCACCGAGCATCGGTAGTTGATCATCGCGAAGGGAGGTGTCAGTGAGTACCAAGGACTGGATCGAGAAGGACTACTACAAGGTCCTGGGTGTCTCCAAGGACGCCACCCCCGAGGAGATCAAGAAGGCTTACCGCAAGTTGGCGCGAAACAACCACCCGGACCAGAATCCTGGCAACACTGCTGCCGAGCAGCGCTTCAAGGAGATCTCCGAAGCCAACGACGTGTTGTCGGACACGGCCAAGCGCAAGGAGTACGACGAAGCCCGCCGGCTGTTTGGAAGCGGCGGTTTTCACTTCCCGCGCAGTGGCGGTGCTCGGACGAGCGGCCCGTCTGTCGATGACCTCTTCCGCAATGCAGGAGGCGGCCTCGGTGACATCTTCGGCGGCCTGTTCAACGGCGCTCCCACCACACAAACGACCCGGGTGTCTACCGCCCGCGGGCCCCGTCGCGGCAGCGATGTCGAGGGCGAGGTCACGGTGGACTTCGTTCAGGCGATCGAAGGTGTCACCGTCGGGATGCAGATGGTGTCTGACACGGCATGCGACGCCTGCCGCGGCACCGGCGCTCGGGCAGGCACGATTCCGCGTGTCTGCCCCACCTGTGAGGGCAGCGGCATGCAGACCTCGACATCCGGCGGGGTTTTTGCCGTGACTGAGCCGTGTCGGGAGTGCCGGGGACGCGGGATGGTCGTAGATGACCCATGTCCGGTGTGCCTCGGCTCCGGTCGGGGCAAGTCCACCAAGACCATGCAGGTTCGGATTCCGGCGGGCGTCACGGACGGCCAGCGGATACGGCTGAAGGGCCGCGGTGGAGCGGGAGAAAACGGTGGTGCCGCTGGCGACCTGTACGTCATCGTGCACGTACGCCCGCATCCGATCTTTGGGCGTAAGGGCGACAACCTCACCCTTACTGCGCCGGTCACCTTCCAAGAGGCGGCGCTGGGTGCGGAGATCGAGGTGCCGACACTCGGTGGCCAACCGGTCAAGCTGCGGTTGTCACCCGGGACGCCCAATGGACGCACGCTGCGGGTACGTGGCAAAGGTGTCCGCAAGCGCGACGGAACGAGGGGCGACCTGCTGGTCACCGTCGAGGTGCTGGTGCCCCAGGCACTCAATGATCAGGCCCGAGAGGCACTGAACTCCTACGCTGAGGCGGTTGGCACGGTGAATCCGCGGGCGAAACTCTTCGCCGCTGGATGAGGTGGAACGTGTCTGTATCAGAGCTACCGCAGCGAATCGATCACGACGCACCGGTCTTCGTCATCTCGGTGGCCTCCCAGCTCGCTGGGATGCATCCGCAGACGTTGCGGACCTACGACCGAATGGGCTTGGTCTCGCCGCGGCGTACGGCCAAGAGGGGCCGGCGCTACTCGGCCCGCGACATCGCACGGCTCCGGCTGATCCAGCGGCTCTCGCAAGACGAGGGCATCAATCTGGAGGGCATCCGCCGCATCTTGCACATGCAGGACGACATCGACGAGCTCCGAACCAGGGTCGAGCAGCTGACTGCTTTGCTTGGCGCGGTCCAGGAGTCCTCCGGGTCACGAGTGTTCACCGCTGATCCGCTTGGCGGCGTACATCTCGGGCGGCGTGGACGGCGGCCGCTCGCCCTGCCTGGGCGCCCATTGCCCTGAGCCATCAAGGAAGACGCACCTTCGTTCATTGGGGGAGAGACACGGCGATGGTCGACAGCACCGTCCGCGCGATGACCTGGAACATCTGGTGGAGGTTCGGACCACGCTGGCGGCACCGGCAGCCAGGCATCGAAGCGACGATCAGACGTTTCAGCCCGGACATCGTTGCCCTGCAGGAAGTCTGGAGCAGCGACGAGACCACCCAGGCCGATGAACTAGCGAAATCATTGGGCATGTACGCCGTCTTCGCATCACCGTCGTATCCGCCCGCGCCAACCGGTACTGATATGCCCGACTTTGAGGGAGTTGACCTCGGCATTGCGGTATTGAGCCGCTGGCCAATTCTCGATCAGGACACGGCCGTGATGCCGGCACGGCACCGCAGCTGGGATCCTGTGTCGCTCGCGGTCCGTGTCGACCACCCGACTGGTCCGTTGCCGATCGTCGCGACGTGCTTGGACTACGGGGTGCCCTACACCGATGACCGCATCGCCCAAGCGACGTTTGTCGCGGCTCTCGCAACAGACCCCCGCTTCGACGGTCCCTGCCCTGTCCTGCTGATGGGCGACATGAATGCAGCCGTGGAATCGCCAGTTATGCGCTCAGTGCGGGATGTATTGACGGACGCGTGGACGGCTGGCAAGGGTGCCGCTGGTGGAGTCACACTTCCCTCCAGCCATCCCTCGGCGCCGCTCGAGGCCGGACCCGAAATGGTCGACCAGCGTATTGACCACATCTTCTTTCGTCCTGGACGCGAGGATCAGCGGGTGCTAGTCGAGGGCGTATATCTCGCCGGCGAGCCAGTCGACGGGGTGTATCCCTCCGACCACCGAGCGGTCGTTGCGGACCTACGGTGGCGTGGTTGACGCGCCATTCGCTGACTGCTGGCGGACCGCTCTCGCCGTCATTCACGCCGGAATAGGTCAAATGCAGTGGTGGTTGAGTCTAGTACGCTCAAGTTTCCTACGATGGGGACTAAACTGTCACATAGTTGAGTGAGGCGTACTCAAGTTTGATCCCAGAGGAGCCATGGATACCAGCAAGCTGACCACAAAGAGCCGTGACGCTGTCTCGGCTGCGTTGCGCACTGCCCTGACGGAGGGCAACCCGTACGCCGAGCCGTCGCATCTGCTGCACGCGCTGCTGCAGGTGCCCGGCAATACTGTCGCGCCCTTGATTGCCGCTGCCGGTGCTGATCCAACGGTCGTTGCGGCAGCCGCACAGGGCGCGATCGCCAAGCTGCCTTCGGCGAAGGGAACCTCGGTCAGCCAGCCGAATCTTTCCGGGTCTTTTGCCCGGGTGTTGGCAGACGCCGAGGTCCGGGCTGAGCAGCTCGGCGACGCGTACGTTGCCACTGAGCACTTGCTGATCTCGTTGGCAACCGTCGACTCGGACGCCAAGAAGGTGCTGGCTGCACTGAACATCAAGCCGAACGTGCTGACGCGGGCCTTCAACGAGGCTCGCGGCAGTAAGCGGGTGACGAGTCCTGAGGCTGAGGCAACCTCGTCGGCCCTCGATCAATACAGCGTCGACCTCACCGCAATGGCCCGGGACGGCAAGCTCGACCCGGTGATCGGGCGGGATGCCGAGATCCGCCGCGTGATTCAGGTGCTCGCCCGGCGGACCAAGAACAACCCTGTGCTGATCGGGGAGCCCGGCGTGGGCAAGACGGCGGTCGTGGAAGGTTTGGCGCAGCGACTGGTCGCAGGCGACGTGCCGGACTCCCTGAAGAGCCGCCGCCTGCTGGCACTCGATCTGCCGTCGATGGTGGCAGGGGCCAAATTCCGCGGTGAGTTCGAGGAGCGACTCAAAGCTGTCCTCACCGAGATCCGCGACGCCGCGGGCCAAGTGATCACCTTCATCGATGAGCTGCACACCGTCGTCGGCGCTGGTGCGGCCGGCGACTCCTCCATGGACGCTGGCAACATGCTCAAGCCGATGCTCGCGCGCGGCGAGCTGCGCATGATCGGCGCGACCACCTTGGATGAATATCGCGAGCGAATCGAGAAGGACCCGGCCTTTGAGCGGCGCTTTCAGCAGGTCTTCGTCGATGAGCCGAGTGTCGAGGACACGATCGCGATCTTGCGCGGCCTGCGCGAGCGGTACGAGGCGCACCACAAGGTGGCGATCACCGATGCTGCCCTGGTCGCGGCCGCCACGTTGTCGAACCGCTACATCACGTCTCGGCAACTACCCGACAAGGCGATCGACCTGGTCGACGAGGCGGCTTCGCGATTGCGGATGGAGATCGACTCATCGCCAGTAGAGATCGACGAGTTGCGCCGCACCGTTGAGCGGATGCAGATGCAGAAGTTTGCGCTGGAGAAGGAATCCGACCCAGGTAGCGTCGAGCGGCTGAATCGGTTGACCGAGGACTTGGCCAATGCCCAAGAGCACTTGCGCTCCCTTGAGTTGCGCTGGGAAGCGGAGAAGGAGGGCCTCAACCGAGTCGGGGAGCTGAAGAAGCAGATCGACGAACTACGGGTGGCTTCCGAGCGGGCCCTTCGAGAAGGAGACCTGGTCAAAGCCAGCGAGATCAACTACGGCGAGATTCCTGCCCTGGAGAAGGAAATGGAGGAGGCCGCCAATATCGAGGGTCAGCTGCCGTCGATGGTCTCCGAAGAGGTCGGCCCGAACGATGTAGCCGAGGTCGTATCCAACTGGACTGGCATACCGGTCGGTCGGCTGCTGCAGGGTGAGACCGAGAAGTTGATGTCGATGGAATCCCGGATCGGTGAGCGGTTGGTCGGTCAGCTGAAGGCCGTCCGTGCGGTGTCGGATGCGGTACGCCGCTCCCGCGCTGGCATCTCTGATCCGAACCGGCCCACCGGCTCCTTCCTGTTCCTTGGTCCGACGGGCGTCGGCAAGACCGAGCTGGCCAAAGCACTGGCGGAGTTCCTGTTCGATGACGAGCGGGCCATGATCAGGATCGACATGAGTGAATACTCCGAGAAGCATTCGGTGGCGCGGCTCGTCGGCGCACCGCCCGGTTACATCGGCTATGAGGAAGGCGGCCAGCTGACGGAGGCCGTTCGTCGCCGCCCGTACTCCGTGGTGCTCTTGGACGAAGTGGAGAAGGCGCATACCGAGGTCTTCGACATCTTGCTGCAGGTGCTCGATGACGGCCGACTTACCGATGGCCAGGGTCGTACGGTTGACTTCCGCAATACCTTGTTGATCTTGACCTCGAACCTCGGCTCGCAGTACCTCGCGGACCAGACGCTGGATGCTGAGACCAAGCGGAATGCCGTCATGGGTGTGGTGCGCGGAGCCTTCAAGCCGGAGTTCTTGAACCGGCTCGATGAGGTCGTGCTCTTCGACGCTCTCGGCACCGAGGAGCTTGCCAAGATCGTGGAGATCAACTTGGAGCGGCTCAACAAGCGGCTCGCTGATCGTCGGATCACGGTGGAGGCCACTCCTGCGGCGAAGGAATGGCTGGCACTCACCGGCTTCGACCCGGTCTTCGGCGCTCGCCCGCTACGCCGGCTGATCCAGACCACAATCGAAGATCAACTTGCGCAGCGCGTGCTTTCCGGCGAAGTGCGCGAGGGGGATACCGTCACCTTCGACGCGGACGAAAGCAGAGACGGACTGATCATTCTGGAGTCGCAACCTGCGGTCGCCTAGTGATCATCCCTGAGCATTGACAGGTCGGTCACCACCAGCCCTGCTTGTGCGCCCAGCGCAGCAAGATCACCGATATCGTCAACATGATCAACAGCAGGATGGCGAGCGGTATCCAGCGGGTGGATTCGTTGACAATGACGTTCATCCCGATGACAGAGGAGAGCGAGGTGATCGGGAGGGTGATCGCAGCGATGACGGCGAGGCGCTCGGCGGCGATGGTCATCTTGGTGTCGGTACGCGCGCGGTAGAACTCGGTGACACCCATCAGAAAGACGAGCTGGGAATCGCTGATGTGGGCGACAGTCTCGTACTGGTCGAGCACATCCTTCATCAGTTCCAGGCCTTCGGGCGGTGCGAAGGCGGTCAGTTTGATCGCCCGCCGGTAGATCTCGCTGCCCTGTGAGGCCATGGTTTTGATGGTCAGCAGCTCATGTCGAGCCGCGAACAGCTCGCTGAGGAACTCCTGCGGATCCTTCTCATCCTCCTCAGCCATGACCCGCTGCTCCATGAGGCCGACCTCACGGGCGATCTCAGCGACCATTTCTGATTCCCGCCGTGCGATCGAGGAGACGATCGCGTAGGTGAGTCCGAACGGCGACGTGGGACGTAGCCGGCCGGCGTCGATCCGCGCTGCTACCCCATTCGTCTCCCGCAGCGCTGCCGCAAGGGGGACTTTTGGGCTGATCGGTCCATGGACCGTGATCAAGAAATCTTCCCCAACGAATTGGTCCAGTTCGAGATAGTGCATGTGGCCGCGTGCGCCGATCTCAGGTGCGTGCACGACGATGAATACATGGTCCGGGTAGACATGGACTCGCGGCACATGGTTGCGGTTCCGGCTTTCGCTGATCGCCATCGAATGGAACTTGAACTCATTTGTGAGCAGTGCCTCGGCGTCATCGTCCCACTCCGGAATGTCCAGCCAGAGGAATCCTTCGCTGCGTTGCCGCAGGTCCGGCAGCTCAGCCAAGTCGCGTTTGCTCACGCCCTTGGTTTCAATCCAGCGCAGCTCCATGGCGAGCCTCCCTTCCATGTTGTTTCTACACCACGCCCCAGCCGGTCGCCCTACGACCGATCACCTCGGCCCGGAGGTGCATGGAGCGTCGAGGAGCGGCCTTGAAGCCGGCCAGCCTGGTACTGCGAGCTGGGATTGACGGCGCGCTCCTCGTGCCGGATTTGGCGTACCCTCGAGCGTTTACGCTCCGCGTCGGTCGCACTGATCAGTCCTATGTCGACCTTGATGATCCGCTGCGGCTGGAGTTCGACTACGTGCAGCGATTGGCCGACGTCCTCGACAGCGTGGCTGAGCCGGGCCGACGGATTCGGGTGGTTCACGTTGGTGGCGCCGGCATGAGCCTGCCGCGGTACGTTGCGGCAACTCGACCGTCCTCAGCGCAGGTGGTGTTCGAGCCGGACATTGAGCTGACCGCCTTTGTCCGTCGACACCTGCCGCTGCCGGTCCGCAGTGGGATCAAGGTGCGCGGCACGGATGGCCGCCATGGCATCGCTGAGCTAGCTGACCGGTATGCAGACTTGTTGATCATCGATGCCTTCGTCGGCGCCCGGGTGCCCGCGGAGTTGACCACTGCCGGCTTCCTTGCCGATGCTCGGCGCGTTCTTTCCGATCATGGAGTGATCATCGTCAACCTCACTGATCGCGGTCCGCTTGGCTACGCGAGGCGGGTTTTGGCCGGTGTGCAGCAGGCTTTTCCGCACGTGTTGTTGTGCGCGGAGTCGTCGACGCTGAAGGGCCGGCGCTTCGGGAATGTGATCATCGCGGGCGGCGCCGCGACGCCGTTGCCGTACGCCGCGATCGCTGAGCGGACTGCACGCCCACCCTTTCCGTACCGCGTGGTGCATGGTGCGCGGTTGCACCAGCTGCTTGCTCACTCAGTGCCGTTCAGCGACGAGGATGCCGAGCAGTCTCCTGAGCCGGGACGCGGCCAGCTGCACTTCGGCTAGCGGTATGCGCGCTGAGCTCGTCGGAGGGCTCAGGGCACATCACGCAGGGCGCCGAGTCTGCGGATCGCTTCGGTAAGCACCTGCTCCTGCTTGCAGAAGGCCCAGCGCACGTACGGTCTTCCGGCCGCAGTCCTGTCGTAGAACACCTGATGGGGGATTGCGACGATTCCGCAGCGAGTCGGCAGCTCACGGCAGAACTCGACTCCGTCGGTGTAACCCAGGGGCCGGACATCGGTGGTCATGAAGTACGTGCCCCGGGGCAGGATCGGCTCGAGTCCGATTG
>DATEWO010000391.1:0-4998 GCA_035257925.1 Propionibacteriaceae bacterium
TCGCATCAAGACCGGCCGGTGGCAGCAGCTCTTCCAGCGCTTCATTCGACAGCGTGATGTCGCCTCGCCCCATGCACCGGTGTTCCCGGGAGACTGCCTTCAGGGTGTCCATCGAGAGGTTTGCCGCGATCCGCACGGGACGCCTATGCAGCGGGTAACTGTTGATCACACACCATAGCCGTGCGAGGTAATCATCAATGCCAGCGCGTGGGTCCCGCTGCGCCATCCGGACCATCCGACCGATCAAAGCTTGCAGCACGACACGGCCTGCGAGTGGGTCTCCTATAGCGACCTCAGTCAGCAGGGCAGCAAGGGCCGGATCGGAGTACAGCCTGGCGGCCGACAGGACGTCGTCGAATGATCGGCACGACGCAAGCACCTCATGTCGATCAGCCCAGCGACTGACGGTTCCCGGACGTCTTCGGTCGAGCTCGCGCCACTCTCGATCAAGCGCTTCGACAACGCTGAATCCACGCCGTCTGCGGGATGCGCTCGCCATGGGGACGACCTTGCCCGGCACGTGTTGTCCGACATGTTGGTCGACACACTTCAGTTGTTGTCCATCCGGGCTGGATGTTGTCGCAGCGTGCTGACCCAAGATGGTTCGCATGCGGAGTCGTTTAGCTCGCTCGCTCGTGGGAACCCTCACGATGGAACCGCTCACTTCAGGAGGCGCCATGAACACAGATGCTGGCCGGAAGTTCGCTGTGATCACCGGAGGGTCCAGCGGCATCGGCTATGAGTTCGCGAAGGTCTGCGCTGAGGAGAACTTCGAGGTCCTCATCGTCGCCGACTATGGGGTCGACGAGGCGGCGGAGCAGCTGCGGGCCGGCGGTGCAGCGGTCACCGCACTCCAGGCAGACCTGTCCACGTTCGAGGGCAACGAAGGCGTCGCCGCGACGATACTGCAGCGAAGCCAACCGGTGGACGTCTTGGCACTGAACGCCGCCGTAGGCGTCGGTGGCCCGTTCCTAGAGACGGAGCTGGAGCGCGACCTTGCGCTAGTTCAGTTGAACATTGGGTCTGTCATCCATCTGTCGAAGCGCTTGCTGCCAGCCATGGCCACCCGCGGCGAGGGCCGGGTGATGATCACTTCCTCGATCGCCGCGACCATGCCTGGGCCGTACTATGCGACGTACGCGGCATCGAAGGCCTATCTGTTGTCCTTTGCCGAGGCGATCCGATACGAGCTCAAGGACACAGGCGTCAGTGTTACGGCTTTGCTACCCGGTCCGACCGACACCGAGTTCTTCGACCGGGCGAGCATGCAGAACACGCCTGTGGCTGAGGCCGCCAAGGACGACCCCGCTGAGGTGGCGCGAGACGCCTTCAAGGCCCTGATGGCAGGCGATGACAAGGTAGTGGCGGGATCGGTGAAGAATCTGCTCCAAACGGCGGCGGCGCGGCTGGCGCCTGAGCAGTTCAAGGCCGCCCAGCACGCCACCAAGACCAAACCAAAGGACCTGGAAGAGGAGTGACATGTCAGGAGTTCCGTCGCTACGGATGTACAACGGCCTAGAGATACCGCAGGTTGGTTTCGGAGTGTTCCTTGTCCCGCCGGAGGAAACCAAACAAGCCGTTGCCGAAGCGCTCAAGGCCGGGTACCGGCTGATCGACACCGCGCAGGGCTACCGGAACGAGGAGGGTGTCGGCGCTGCGATCGCCGAGAGCGACGTGCCTCGGGACGAGTTGTTCATCACCACGAAGCTGACCAACAGCGAGCAAGGCTACGACACGACGCTGGCTGCTTTCGACGCCAGCATGAAGAAGCTTGGCCTCGATGTACTCGACCTGTTTCTCATCCACTGGCCGCTGCCCATGTTCGATCAGTACGTCGAAACCTGGCGGGCGTTCGAGAGGCTGCTGGCCGACGGCCGGGTGCGCTCGATCGGCGTATCCAACTTCGAGATCCCCCATCTGCAACGACTCCTCGCAGAGACGGATGTGAAGCCGACCGTCAACCAGGTCGAGCTGCATCCGGAGTTTCCGCAAGAGGAGCTTCGTACGTACCACGACGAGCACGGGATCCTCACCGAGTCGTGGGGTCCGCTCGGCCAGGGCAAAGGTCTGCTGGAGAACCCCGACATCGTCGAGGTGGCGCGACGCAAGGGCCGTACACCGGCGCAGGTTGTGCTGCGTTGGCACGTGCAGCTTGGCTGTGTCGTCATCCCCAAGTCGGTGAACGCCGATCGGATGCGGGAGAACATCGACCTGTTTGATTTCGAACTCGATGACGGCGACATGGCCGATATCTCCAAGGTGCGCACCGGCCAGCGTCTTGGCGGCGACCCAAACGTGTTCGCAATGCGCTAGCGGTTGATCAACTAAGAAACAGCTTGGAGGGACTCGGTCCCCTCGTTCATGCTGACACCACGGCTGGCTAGCGCGAAGCCCAGGGCAACCAGCAGGTAGCCGATGGCCAGGATGATCAAAATGATCACCGACTTGCCGTTGGCAGGAAGAATCACTGAGGCGATCACCGCTGCCACCACGAGTGCCACATTGAAGATCATGTCGTAGAGCACGAACACTCGGCCCTTGAACTCATCAGCCACGTGCGCCTGCACCAGGGTGTCGACGCAGATCTTGATGCACTGCGCCGTCAGGCCCAGCAGGAACGCCGCCACCATCAGCGGCACCTTGGCGTAGATCGCGCCGGGCAGCAACTGAAAGACCGCCGTCGCCAGCAGGCAGATGATCATCGTGCTCCGTAGGCCCACCCGGACGCTCATGGGCGGGGTCACCACTGAGGCGAAGACAAAGCCGGCGCCGGTGATGATCACGAACAAGCCGAGATCGGCGATAGCAGCGTCAACCTGGTCGAGCCCGTGGAAGTAGTTGCGGAACACCAAGATCATCGCCACTGTGACGATGCCGTAGATGAGCCGATGTGCCGCTATGGTCAGCAGCCCGATCCCGGCAGCGCGTCGGTTCCGCAGATGCCCAAGCGCCTCGACGAGTCCGGCGACGATATCGCGCGCTCTCGTCGGTTCCACGCTGTCGGGGCCGAGCTGCCGTCGGGGAATCCGCAACGCCAGGCCGGCGCTTACCACAAACCCCGCCGCGGCGACGGTAAACAAGATCGCATTGGCCCGGTAGTCGGGCATCACCTGGCCCAAGATCAGGCGCAGGCCCGTGGCAACCCCGACACCGATCAGCGCCCCCGCGGGACCGACGACTGGTACCACCGAGTTGGCGACCATGTACTCGCCCGCGTCGATGGTGTGCGGAAGTGAGGCGGACAGCGCCGCAAGCAGGAAACGGTTGAGGCTCATCGCTACCAGCACGCCGCCATAGAGCAGCGTCTCGACGCCGGGGGTCCGCAGCCCGGTCGCGACCAGTACGGCGAGGCCAACGGTCACTGCTGCGCGAGCCAGATTGCCCACGACGAGAACCTGACGTCGGGAGACCCGGTCGAGCACCACCCCGACGAACGGTCCCAAGATCGAGAACGGGAGCAAGGTGATGGCCAGCACGACCGCAATTGCCGCCGCGTCCGGCTGCCGCTCGGGGGAGAAGAGTACGTAGGAGGCGAGCGCTACCTGCAGCACTCCATCGCATGACTGGATGGCGACGCGAACCGCAAGCAGACGCCGGAAGTATCGGTGCCGCCACAGCTGCTGAAGGCTCCGAGCAAACTCCATCCTCAACCCTGCGGATATTTCTTCACATACTCCGAGAGCTTGTCCTTCTTCATGGCCTTTGCCAGCTCAGCCATCTTGGCCGTGTCCACAACATCAATGCTCTGCCCGTCGGACGTGGTGTCAAAGCCGGAGATGGGTGCCTGCAACAGCTCGATGTCCTTGCCGGTCAGGCGTAACGACAAAGCGGTACGCCTGATTTCGGCGTCGCTGAGCTCGTTGTCGACCGTCAGGTGCTTTGCCACATTGCCGACGAAGTTGATGAAGGTGGCAGGATCTGAGAGCACCTGTACGCTCAGGCCCTTCTGCACAATGGCCTTGATCACATTGCGCTGGTTCTCCGCACGATCAAGATCACCTCCGGGCAGCTGCTTGCGTTCCCGGACGAACCAGAGCGCCTCCTCACCGGCGATCGTGATCTTGCCCTCGGGATAGTCGAAACCGTGCGCGCTGAAGGCGGTCTTGTTGGTGACCGTCACGCCACGCAAATCCTCGGTGAGCCGGATGAAACCCTCGAAATCGATCAACACCACATGATCCATGCGGACACCAGTCAAATCCTCCAGCGTACGGACGGCCAGCGGTGCACCTCCGAAGGCGAACGCCGCATTGATCTTGTTCTTACCGTAGCCAGGGACGTTGACGTACATGTCACGTGGGAAGGAGATGATGTATGCCTTGTCCCGCTTGGCATTCAGGTGGACGATCAAGATCGTGTCGCTGCGGCCGTTGCCTTCGTTGCCAGGATCGCGGCTGTCTGAACCGAGCAGCACATAGTTCAGCGTGCCGGTCTCCTGCAGCTCCTTCGGGGGACGTAAGGAGGACTCGTCGGCGGGTAACTCGACGCCTCGGTTGAGGTTCTTAGTCAGGCTGCGGTCGATGGTCGCGGCGTAGAGCAGCCCAGCGCCCATGGCGACGACGAGCACCACGGCCACGCCGATCAAGATCTTCGGCAGCAGCCGACGCTTTTTGGGCGTCGGGGCGTCGTCGGGTCCCGACTCGCGGATCATGGTGGCTTGGCTCATTAGCTTCCTTCTTCGGGGAAGAGCACCGGCAGTCTATGCGGCCGTTCGGTGCGCTCCAGGCTTTCGCGATCGATCGTTACCTGAGTTGCCGCTCAGCCGCTGCCTGGTGTCGACCGTTACGATCCCTATATGTCACGGGCCGAGGAAGCTGCGCGTCGGGCCGAGCTTGCGGCAGCTCAAGAGCGCGGCGAATCGCGCCAGGCTCAAATGCTCATCGATGAGTTCGTCGCCACGGCCAAGGCCAAGGGCATCGCTCCCGGTCCGCTGAAGGCGACGCTGTATACCGGCAAGTCGGTGAAGACGGACAAGGTCGGCTGGTACCTCCGCAAGAA
>DATEWO010000392.1:0-2346 GCA_035257925.1 Propionibacteriaceae bacterium
GCAGGTCAGGTTGTGCCACCGCCGCTGGGGGTGGAGCTGGTCGCCGCGGCGGCCGTGATCGAGGTCGCAGCGACCGTCTACTCGAATGTCGAGTTTGTCGGCCTTGCTGAGGGTGACTGGTTTCTGGTACATGGCGGCGCAGGTGGTATCGGTTCGTTCGCCATCCAGTACGCGAAGAGCATCGGTGCCACTGTGATCACGACAGCGGGCAACCAGGACAAGCTCGACTACTGCCGTTCGATCGGTGCCGATCATGCGATCTCTTACCACGATGATTGGCCGGCCGCGGTACGAGGCGTGGCCGCTGAGGGCATACACATGATTTTGGACAATATGGGCGCCAAGTACCTTGATGATCATGTCCAGCTGCTCGCGACGGATGGGGCGCTGGTGATTATCGGTATGCAGGGTGGCCGCAAGGGCACGCTCGATCTGGGGTCATTGGCGAGGGCCCGCGGCCTTATTACCGCGAACTTACTGCGCGCTCGACCGGCCGAGGAGAAGGCAGCGATCTGCCGCGGTCTCGTCCAGAATGTCTGGCCGCTGATCGCCGACAACACCATCAAGCAGCCACCGCTGACGGTGTTCCCCTTGGCCGAGGCTGCCGCGGCTCACGCTCACCTAGAGTCGGGCGACAACATCGGCAAGATCATCCTCTCGATCGCTCGCTAGCTCCCCAGAGACGCGGTTTCGCCGCATGTCATGACAAGAACGGTACGAGACCACGGTCTAGGAGGTCCAGGCCCGCCACAGGCGGGCGTATTCGCCGTCGGCCGCCACCAGCTCGTGATGGCTACCGAGCTCTGCGATCCGGCCATCGATCACTACCGCGATCCGGTCGGCATCGTGCGCGGTGTGCAACCGGTGCGCGATTGCGACCACAGTGCGGTCCTGGAGCAGCGCTGCCATCGAGCCCTCTAGATGTCGGGCGGTACGCGGGTCGATCAATGAGGTTGCCTCATCCAACACCAGAGTGTGCGGGTCCGCGACCACCAACCGAGCCAGCGCAACCTGCTGGGCCTGTGCAGGCGTCAACTTCTGGTGACCCGAGCCGAGCATGGTGCCAAGCTGCTCGGGCAGTCGCTCGACCCAGTCCCAGGCATCGACGGTGCGCAGCGCCTCGATCACCACATCGTCAGGCGAGGATTCCCGCGCCAAGATGATGTTGTCCCGCACCGTACCGACGAAGACGTGGTGTTCCTGAGTCACCAACGCAACCTCAGTCCGCAGCACCGGTAGCGGTAACGCAGTAAGTTCTACGCCACCCACCGTGACCGAACCGGTACGCGGCTTGTGAATACCGGACAGCAGCCGACCCAGGGTTGATTTGCCTGAGCCGCTCGGCCCAACAATCGCCAACCGCTCTCCAGGACGCAGCGCTAGATCGATGCCGTGCAACACATCATGATCATCGCGATACGCGAAGCGTAGGTTCCGCCCCACAAGCTGGTTTCCCATGGGCAACTCGTCGCCCTCTTCGCGATCCTTGGGGACAATGGCGATGCCGAGCAGCCGGCAGGTCGAGGCGATGCCCACCTGCAGCCGGTCAACGTTGCGGATCAGCCGATCCAGCGGCTCCACGAGAGCCTGGACGTACAGGGTCGCCGCAGTCACCTGACCTAAGCTCACCCAGCCATTCACATAGCCGATGCCGCCGAGAATCATCACCAGCGGTAGTGGCGTGTCGTACGCAAAGCCGATCACGATGAAGAGCAGATTACGGAGACTCATCGTGTAACGCTCGGCCTGCGCGGACACGGCGATGTCGTCATCCCCGCTATCAATGCGATTCCGCTGGAGCCCAAGAGCTTCGACCGTACGCGCGCCTTCGACGGTCTCGGTGAATGTCGAATTGATCTGCGAGTAGGTACCGCCCTCGGTGATGTAGCCCTTGGGAGCCCGTTTCAGGTAGCGCTTCGCGGCGATGATCAAAAAAGGCGACGTCACCAGCAGTGGCAGGGTGAGCAGTGGCGAGTTCAGCAGCATGGCGACCACCGTCAGCAGCGTCGTCATCCCGGCGATCACCGACTCAGGCAGGCCGAAGCGGACACTCATGCTCATCGTGCCGACGTCCCGGGTCACCCGGGTGACGAGGTCGCCGGTGCTCGCGCTCTCCACCCTGCCCAGCGGCAGCCCGAGGACTGTCCGTACGACGTACTCGCGCGCCTCCGCCAGCAAGTCCTGGCCGAAGAGCACCGACATCCACAGTGCGAAGAAGGTCAACATGGCCTGCATCACGACCACGCCAGTGACCGCAAGAGCCAGCCCATCCAGCGTCGCCGCCAACGTGCCGTCGGCCGAGGCAGCGTCGACCAACGACCCGAGAATGCGTGGCACGACCAGGCC
>DATEWO010000393.1:0-7499 GCA_035257925.1 Propionibacteriaceae bacterium
GTGAGGAGCCCCGCGACCCGCAGCAGCCGTTCGCCGTGGTGTCCAGCACCATGACCACCGACTCGGCCTGGGGCGCCGCGCACTGGGCTTCGCCGACAGGCCAGCCGGCTGGGCAACCCACGGTGGGTGGTGTGACCCCAATGCCACGTGCTGGCCACCCCCCGCCTGACCAGCCCCTGGCCATCCACTCCCAGAACGGTCCCACGCCAGGCAACTTCCCGGCGCCAGGAACCCCTGGCTGGTTTGCTCCGGGCCCACACAGTCAACAGCCGCGACCGACAACCCCCGTCTCTGCCCGGGCCGTCCTCGACGCCGCGACCCCGGGGCTCTGCACGTGCTTGATCATCGGGGGCCTGATGTACGTCCTCTCCCCCATCATTCTGTGCATCAGTCTCAGCCTGGCGGGACGAGTCAAGGTGGCCAGGGAGGAAATCCGACGCGTCTACATGCTCGGTCTCAGCCTGCTGGCATTCATCGGCGTCCTCGGCCTGCTCACTGTTGACACCGGCTTTGCTGACTGGTGGCGCTTCGTCGGGGGCTGGGGACTGCTGATCTGCTGGTCGTTGCTCATCAGCACGCTGCTCCTGGTCTATCGGCGCCTCAAGTCCGACGCTGCCCCGCCGCGTCCGTATCGATCCCCTCGGGGGTAGTGGGAGTGACCGCGCCGAGTGAGCCGCCGCGGCCCCGAACCTTGACCGAGGCGCTGCGTGCCATGTCGGCCGACGACATGGCCGCCTTACTCGACGCCCGCCCCGATCTCCTCCACCCCATCCCCGAAGACGTCGCGCAACTGGCAAGCCGGTCCACGACGTCGGCTTCGATCAGCCAAGCCATTGACGGACTCGACAGCTGGCTGCGACTTGTCACGGAAGCCTTATCGTCGCTGCCTGATCCTGCCTCCATCGCCGATCTGGAAGCCGTCCTTGGGCAATCCCAATCCCAGGTCGCTGCCGCTGCGCAGCAGTTGCGGCGACGGGCATTGCTGTGGGGTCACGACGACCAGCTGCACCTGGTCCGGCCGGTCCGCGAGGCGTTCCAGCCCTATCCGGGCGGCCTGGCTCCCCCATCGGCCCGCCCGCTGTCGGATGACCAGATCGATGCGGCCCTGCAGGCGTGTGGCCCCGAGGCGCGTACCGTACTCGAGCGACTCCTCTGGTCGCCGACGGGCGCGGTACGCCACGCCGACCGTGCCGTGACCGTGACAGCTGCCAGCTCGCCCATCGAACGGTTGCTCAGTCAGCAACTGCTGCGGGCCCTGGATTCGGAGACGGTCATCATTCCGCGCGAGGTGGCGTGGCGGTTGCGAGAGGGCAGGTTCACCGCGGAGCCGGTGGTGCCCGAGCCGCCGGTGATCACCGGGCGACATCGTGAACCGCACCTCGTCGACCGGGCCGCGGCCGGGGCCGCTTTCGCGTTGCTGCACGACATCGAGCTTGTTGCTCAGCGCGTTGAGTCGGTGACTCCCAGGCTGCTACGTGGCGGTGGGCTCGCCAGCCGGGACGTGACAGACCTTGCTCGGCATCTTGAGGCCAACGCGGCTTACGCCGCCTTCGTCGTCGAGTGTGCCGCTGCGGCTCGACTCCTGGCACCGGACCGGACGAGCGCACTGCTTCCCACACCCGACTATGACCAGTGGCTCGGCTCCGATGCAGCAACCCGTTGGCGGCTGGTCGCCGAGGCATGGCTGGCAGCAGACCGCTTCTTCGCCCGATCCGCTGAAGGCAGCGGCCACCCTCTCGGCCAGGAGGCGTACGCCCCATCTGCAGCAGGTCTCCGGATGACAGTCGTACGGCTCGTGGCCGGCGCTGCGCCCGGCACTGTGCTGGAGCTGGATCAGCTGGCCGATGCCGCTGCCTGGTATCGGCCACGGTTGAGGCAAGGACCGCTCATGGCCCAACAACTGGTGCAGTGGACGTCGCGTGAGGCGTCGTGGCTGGGGCTGGTGGCACTTGGCGCGGTGTCGTCGCTCGCCGGAGTTGCGTTGATGCCAGATCAGCCAATGCCAATTGAATTGGCCGAGCTGTTTCCTGCCCCGGTAGCGCACTTCGTCATTCAGACCGATCTCACAGCCGTTACTGCCGGCCCGCTCGAGCACACGGTTGCCACCGAGTTGCGGATGCTGGCTGATCAGGAGTCGCGGGGGGTTGGTGGTGTCTACCGGTTTAGCGCCACCTCGCTGCGGCGCGCCTTCGATCTGGGCTGGTCGGCAGCGGAGGTGGAGGTTTGGCTGGAGCGGCACTCCACCACGGGTGTGCCTCAGGCACTTCGCTACCTGGTCGGCGATGCGGAGAGGCGCCACGGCAGCATTCGAGTCGGCCCCGCAGGCTGTTATGTCCGGGTTGCCGATCAGGCGCAGGCAGCGGCCTTGCTGGCTCATCCCGCTGCGTCGCGACTCGGGCTCCGCTCCGTCGCCCCGGGAGTCTTGGTCGCGGCCGTCGATGAGCAAGAGCTGGTTCCGCTGCTCCGGGAACTGGGACATACCCCGGCGGTTGAGAATGCGGCCGGCGAGTTGATCGCGACGCCGCCCTCCCGACGGGCCACCCCCCTGGTGGCAGAGCCAGCCAACGCCGCTGCTTCGGTTGCCGAGGTGGCCGCCGCGCTGCTCATGCGGGAACGTCACCATCGGGTCAACGGCAGACCTGCGGTCAGTGCAACGACCGAGGGCACAGTCGAGCAGCTCCGGTCGGCTACCCGCGCAGCCGTGCCGGTACGAGTTGTCTATGTCAACGCCGACGGCAGCCGGGCCGAGCGGGAGCTGGCGCCGTTGGATCTCACCGACGGATCGGTACGCGCCATCGATCGTGATAGCGCGCAGATTGTCACCATCCCCTTGGCCCGCATAGCCTCAGTTGTTCCCGCCAACGCGAGACTCTAGAAGGCGTGAGAGAACCTCACGCGGCGGCGTACGCATCATTAGACTGACCGGGTGCGCGCCGCGACCATCAGGCGAATGATCGTCTTCGGCGTGTGCGCCCTCGGTGTGGGATCCCTCTACCTGGTACCCAGCATCGCGCGTTCGCCCGAGCAGATCGGGGTTCCGAAGGCCAGCAACGAGCCCACCAGCCGGCCAGTTGGAGCCCAGCCGGACAACTCACCGCAATCGGCCTCGCCCGGCGAGGATCGCAGCTCGATCGCCGGAAGTCGCCGGAATCGCGTGGCGACGGCCCCGACGACACAACCGGCTGAGGGTTCTGCTGAGAGTCCTAGCGGTGACAAGAGCCGCTCGAGTAGGGAATCTGCGGAGGAACCATCAGACACCGAGGACTCAGAGCCGCCAGAGCCGGTTGCTGAGATCGAATCCTCCGCAGTGACAGCAGATCGGCTCAGCCTCAAGTGGCCCGCTGCCGCCGATGACGTAGGCGTGATCGGCTACCGCATTTGGCTCAACGGCTTCGAAGTGGCGACCACCGCGGAGACCGAGGCCAAGCTGCGTTGGTTCAACGACGACAGCGGCCACCACGTGGTACAGATTCGGGCCATTGACGCGGCCGGAAACCAGAGCCGCAGCTCACCGACATTGGTTGTCGTGCGCCCCTCGCCCGAGCCTACGCCGACGCCGACGCCCTCCGAATCGCCGACGCCGACCCCCCGGCCAACCGAGTCCAGCCGGCCGTCTGCGGAGGATTCACGCTCCTCAGATCCGACACCGACCGGGCATCGGTCGTCTGGGTCCAAGCGCCAGCAACGCTGATGTCGATGCCCTTTGACGGCCCTGGGCCGCTCGTGGTGCAGTCGGACCGTACGCTGCTCCTCGAAGTTGATCATCCTGCGTCGGATGCGTGCCGGATTGCGATCGCACCGTTCGCCGAGCTGGAGCGCGCACCCGAGCATATTCATACCTACCGACTGACTCCCCTCGGGTTATGGAACGCCCGCGCGGCTGGCCATGATGCCGAGCAGGTGGTCCACACGCTGCTGACCTACAGCCGCTACCCGGTGCCGAACTCCTTGCTGGTCGACGTCGCGGAGACGATGGATCGCTACGGTCGGCTGCGGATCGAGAAGCATCCAACGCACGGGTTGATCCTTCTCAGCAGCGACCGCGCGGTGCTCACCGAGGTGCTGCGGAGCACCAAGATCAAAGGACTCCTCGGCAGTCGCATCGACGAGGACGCCGTTGTCGTCCACCCGTCCGAACGTGGGCATCTCAAGCAGGTGCTGCTCAAGCTTGGTTGGCCGGCCGAGGACCTGGCTGGATATGTCGACGGTGAGGCGCACCCGATCAGCCTCGATCAGCGGCAGTGGACGTTGCGGCCCTACCAGGGCCAGGCGGCTGACTCGTTCTGGCACGGGGGATCTGGTGTGGTGGTGCTGCCGTGCGGGGCGGGCAAGACGATCGTCGGCGCAGCTGCGATGGCTCGGGCCAGCGCGACGACGTTGATCTTGGTGACCAACACCGTCGCAGCTCGGCAGTGGCGGGATGAGTTGATCAAGAGGACCACGCTGACCGATGATGAGATCGGCGAGTACTCCGGCATCAAGAAGCAGATCCGCCCGATCACCGTCGCGACCTACCAGGTGATCACTACCAGGCGTGGCGGCGTACATCCACATCTCGAATTGCTCGACGCACGCGACTGGGGCTTGATCATCTATGACGAGGTGCATCTTCTGCCGGCTCCGGTCTTCCGGATGACAGCGGGACTGCAGGCGCGTCGCCGGCTGGGTTTGACCGCCACACTGGTGCGAGAGGATGGCCGGGAAGGCGACGTCTTCTCCCTGATCGGTCCGAAGCGCTATGACGCACCGTGGAAGGACCTGGAAGCGCAGGGCTACATTGCACCTGCCGACTGCATCGAGGTCAGGGTCACCCTCAGCGAAGCCGAACGCATGGCGTACGCGGTGGCCGAGCCGGACCAGAAGTACCGGCTGGCGGCCACCGCTGAATCCAAAACCGGTGTCGTCGTCGACCTGGTGACCAAGCATCGGGGCACCCCGACGCTGGTGATCGGGCAGTATGTCGATCAGCTGGAGGATCTGGCGACTCGGCTGGATGCGCCATTGATCACCGGGGAGACGACCGTACGGCGCCGCGAGCAGCTTTACGAAGAGTTCCGCTCTGGCGAGGTTGACTTGCTCGTTGTGAGCAAGGTGGCGAACTTCTCGATCGACCTACCGTCGGCTCAGATCGCAGTCCAAGTCTCCGGTGCCTTCGGCTCCCGGCAGGAGGAGGCGCAGCGCCTGGGCCGGCTGCTGCGACCTAAAGCGGAAGGAACGACCGCGCGCCTTTACGCCGTGGTCGCCCGTGACACGGTCGACACTGACTTCGCAGCCCACCGGCAGCGGTTCCTCGCCGAGCAGGGGTATGGCTACCGCATCATGGACGCCGAGGACGCGCTCACCGCTGAGTAGGTCTCTCTGGCCGAGCTGTTTTTCGGGAGCGTACGCTCGGAGGCCGAGGAGGCACCATGGCCGATGATCCTGTCCGGAAACGGACCCGCAGAGCCGCCAAGCGCATCGAACGCCAGCGTCGCAAGGCTCTCTCTTCTCGGACAGGTAGGGCCGCCGAGGTTCCACGATCACCCGCACAGACTCCACGGGAACAGCGCGGACCGGGCTTCCCGGATTTGCCGCCTCCGCCTCCGATGTGGCCGGATGATCTTGAGGGCGGAGCTGGCGTACGCGAGCCGCGTCGGCCCTACCCGACCATGCCGGTCGAGGCGCTGGAACTGGACGAACCCGAACCGCAGTACCTGGAGATGTCGGCCGAGCCGGCCTGAACTGAATCCGGGCGCTACGCCACATCCAGAACGGTGGACTCCTCCTGGGTGCCCAGCTCAATTGGCCATGCGTCAGGCTGACCAGCGAGCGACCAGAGCTCGACCAGCTCGTGCGGCCAGATCCAGTCATCGGTGTGCCGCAGCTCGTCGTGCGACCACCAGCGGTGTCCAAGCAGGGTGAGCTGCTCATCGGGCGTGTGGGCGGAGACGTCCACCGAGAAGGGCGACACCATCGCCAAGAAGAAGGACTCGTCCTGCTCGATCACCAGGTCGGAGTATCCGTGGACAACGTGTCGTACGGCGATCGGTCCCAGCAGCTCGCTCTCGGTCAGCCGGTAGCCGGTCTCCTCGGCCACTTCACGGATGGCGGCGTGAACCTGGCTCTCGCCCTCGTCCACACCACCCCCTGGGGTGGTCCACCAGGTGGCACCGGGAACTCCAGGGTCGCTGTCATGGAACAACAGGGTGCGGTCATTGTCGATCATGATCACGCGCACCGTCGCTCGGGACTTGCGTGGACGGTCCGCCGGGTCCGCGACCGGCACGTAGCTGCGCTCGGTATCAGAGGAGGGCACGGCCTACACCTTACGAGTAGGCGGATCGTGCCCTGATGCACCCCGAGGGTCAGCTCCATAAACCCATGGACTTCCCACTCGACGAGCGGGTAGTGTGGCCCCTCGCCCCGCAAAGCCAACCCGATCCAGCATCGGAGCTGTTCGCATGCCTGAAACCGCGGTCGACGTTCTGGCCCGGGAACGCATTCATCTGAGCGAATCTCGGGCCGCGCTGCAGCGGATGCGGCAACACGCCGCAAGTCTTGAGGCTTTCGGCGGGGATCACGTATCGACCGAGCACCTGAAGCAGGCGCTCTACCGCCGGATGAAGGCTCTCGAGGATGATCCGACCGTGCCGCTGTTCTTCGGCCGGCTCGACTACGACGCCAGCCTTGGCGCCGAGCAGGACGAGACGCTCTACATCGGGCGACGGCACGTCACCGGTGAGGCAGGTGGCGAGCCACTGGTGATCGATTGGCGGGCGGGCATGTCACGGCCCTTCTACCAAGCGCGACCCGGGCAGCCGATGGGTGTCCGGCTGCGCCGGCGATTCGGCTTCTCGCACGGCCAGCTGACTGCGTACGAAGACGAAGAGCTGACCGATGCCGGGCAGGCGGCGTACTCGAACATCATGGAGTCCGAGATCGAGCGACCCCGGACCGGCCCGATGCGCGACATCGTTGCCACCATCCAGCCGGAGCAGGACAGCATCGTGCGGGCTGGCCTCAGCCAGTCCCTCTGCGTCCAAGGCGCGCCCGGAACCGGAAAGACCGCCATCGGCCTGCACCGCGCCGCCTACCTGCTCTATGCGTTCCGTGAGCAGCTGGCCCGTTCCGGAGTGCTCGTCGTGGGGCCGAACGACAGTTTTCTGTCCTACATCGCCGACGTACTGCCTGCCCTCGGTGAGATCGACGCAGCGCAGACCACGGTCACCTCGCTGGTCTGTCAGGCGAACCGCGTCACCGTCCGCGGGTTCGACAGCGTTCCCACAGCGCTGATCAAGGGTGATGCACGGATGGCGAAAGTGCTGCACCGGGCCGTGTGGAGCCATCTCGGCACGGCCAGCGCGCCGTTGGTGGTGCCGCGCGGCGCCTACCAGTGGCGGGTCGGTGCCTACCTGACTACTGAGGTTGTCGAGGAGCTTCGGCAGCGAGGTGTGCGCTACCTGGCCGGGCGGGCGATGTTGCCGCAGCGGCTGGCTCACCAGGTGCTGCTGCGCATGGAG
>DATEWO010000394.1:0-2148 GCA_035257925.1 Propionibacteriaceae bacterium
CCGCCGAGGCAGCCGTCCGGGTGGCACTGATGATTGAGGCCTCCAGGCAGCCGAACGGATACCCGGTGTCATGATCGTTCAAGATCAACACCGCTGATGCCCTAGGGATCCCGGCCGCCACATTGTCTGGGAAACTGGAAATCCACTTCAACCCATCCACCCGCACCTCACCGCCAATCGAGGCCGGCAGCGCAATAATCCGAGACGACAGACGATCCGGGAAACGCAGAAAATACGACGGCGGATTCACCGAATCCCCAGCACCATGCAACCGGTAAGTGGCCTCCACCAACTCCACAATCTGTTGCTCGCGGCCCTGCAACGCCCCCTGCACCTGGGCACCGGAGACCACGGCAAACGGGGGCACGGTGAGCGGGTCGGCCTGTTGGGGTGTGGTGGCGGCGGGAAGCGTAGTGGTCATCAATACATCCCCTCAGCTTCCATTGCTGGGCAAGATGTCAAGGCGTATCGGGTCGGCCATCCCGACCAGGATTTCGCGGGGTCCTTGGTAAGCCTCCCTGCTGTGCGCGGTGCGGATGTTGTCGACCAGCATCAGGTCCCCGGCCTGCCACGGCTCCCGCACGGTGTTGTCCTCATAAATCTGGTTCAACAGCTGTACGACGTCAGCGCCGATGGGATCACCGTTGCCGAAGCGGGTATTGAACGGCAGCCCATCCTCGCCGTACATGTCCACCAAGTACTCACGTACTTCGGGGTCGATCGTCCACTCGTTGAGGAAGGCGATCTGGTTGAACCAGCAGCGTTGACCGGTGACCGGGTGATGCACCACGGCGCTACGGCGTTGCCAGGTGTGCAGTCCACCGTCGGGTTGCCACTCATAACCGATCCCGTTGGCGTGACAATATGCCTCCACCGCGCTGCGGTCGTCGGTGCCGAACGCCTCAGCGACGGTCGCTCCGATCTCCTCGTTGTAGCTGCGGGTGAGCATCCAACCGTCCCGCTCGAACCGCGTGACCAGCTCGGCGGGTAGTGCGTTGAGCACCGCGCGCGAGTCGGCAACCGCCGTCGCCCCACCCCTGGTTGGAGCGCTGAGGCAGGCGAACAGCATCAGACCGGGGAACTCGAGGGTGTAGCTCAGCTCGTGATGCATGCACATCGGCTGGTTCGCCGGCCAGGTAGCTGAGGAATACACCCCATCGGCGTAGACCTGCCGGGACGCAAAAGCCTCTCGCTCGATCATCAGCCCATTGGACAGCTGTCGGAAGACAGCGCTGACCTCCGCGGCGTCGCGCAACCCGAGGCCGCGGACCAGGACCGAACCATGCTCGGCGACTGCACCGCGTAGCGCGTCCTTGTGCTGGGCGGCCCAGCTCGGCCCCTCGCCGGGGGCATCGGCCAGCAAGATCGGAGCCTTGTCGGGTTGCCGGTTGATGCCGCGCAGAGACACGGGGGCTGGGTACGACATATCTATTTCCTTTCGGTGACCACTCAGGAGTAAGCGAACAGTTTGGCAGCATAAAGCACCGCCTGTGCTGCTTGTGCCGGTCGGGTACGCACAAAGTAGTGGCCGCCGTCGGGGAGCTCGTGCAGGTCGACGTCTTCGGCCAGCAGCTCCCAGTCGCGGTGCCGGCCCGGGAACTCCGCGGTGATCGGGTCGTCTGCGGCAACGACCACAGTGACTGGCGCGGACAGTTTCATCACCGGCGGATTGTCAAGGGCCTCGGCGAAATAGTGGTGTGCGGCCAGACAATCGTGCCGGTAGCCGGCGGCGACATGCTCGGCGCGTTGGGTGTCTAGCTCGCCGAGCTCGGTGTAGCCGCGGTCCGCGCTCAGCTCGGCGGCGATGTCCGCGTCGCTCCGCCCAGTCAGCCGCGTGATGGAAGAACGCCGGTCGGCCGCATTACCGAGCAGTTGGGCAGCAAGGAACACTCGCTGCACTACAACCCCACGCTGCTGCAGCCTTCTAGCCGTTTCGACCGCGAACGCGGTGCCGGAGGAGTGGCCCCACAGCAGCACCTCGGTCAAACCACGCGCAGTGATCTCGGCGACAACCTGCTCCACAATCTGCTGCATCGGCGCGAACGGCTCTTTGCCTGCGGCGACGTCGTGACCGGGCAGCTCAACCGCATACACCGCCAGGCCGCTGCCCCGCAGCGCCTGAGCCATCGGCTGGAAATTCACCGCGTT
>DATEWO010000395.1:0-12844 GCA_035257925.1 Propionibacteriaceae bacterium
GCCGAGCTGCCACATCGCGGTCGCCTCCGCCTCAGTGCGTTGATCATCGACCTTGTTGGCGGCCAGAATCACTGGCTTTCCGCTGCGACGAAGCACCTTGACGACCGCCTCGTCGATGTCTTGTGTACCAACTGTTGCGTCGACGACAAAGACCACGGCATCGGTAGCCGCAACCGCGAGTTCGGCCTGCTCGGTGACCTGGGCAGCCATTCCCTTCGCATCAGGAGCCCAGCCACCGGTGTCCACCAGCACGAACTGTCGCCCGTTCCATGTGGCGTCGTAGGAGACTCGGTCACGAGTCACCCCTGGCACGTCTTGGACCACGGCTTCACGTCGGCCAAGCATCCGGTTCACCAAAGTCGACTTACCGACATTAGGTCGGCCGACAACCGCCACCACAGGCAAGACCTGCGACTCTTCGACAGTCGCGATGTCAGTCATCTTCGCTTTCGCTTAGGACTCTTGAGCCTGCTGGCGGCTCTGGACTTCAGGCACAGGGCGTATTTTGATCTTCGGTGGCCCCGGCAAGGGTAGCCCGGTCAGCGCCTGCGCTGCGACTACGTGATCAGCCAGCCGCTCCCGGACGACCGCGGTCCACTCCGCGACAACGGATTTGCGCCGCGGCCATGAAGATCGCGGTAGGTTGAACGGCTCCCCGTAGGCCACGTGGATGGGTCGCCGCAAGCGAGGTACCTGGTTCTTATGCTGCCCCGGTTCCCGGGTGCCGAGTATTGCCACAGGGACAATCGGCGCGCCCGAGACCATCGCAAGGTATGCGGCGCCTCCCTTCGCCCAAGCGACCTCGCCGCCACTGCGCACACCTTCAGGGAAGACCGCCAGCATCTTGCCGGCACGTAGCACCTGAACCGCCCTTCGGATCGCTTGCGGATCGATCTCTCGACGATTGAGGGAAATCTGACCTACGTGAATCAGGAACTGGCCGATCGGGCCGCTAAAGGCCTCCCGCTTCACCATGGCAAAGGTAAGCCGCCTGGTGAGCGCTACCAGAGCCGGCCCGTCCAACAAGCCGATGTGGTTAGCCGCCAAGATCACCGGCCCGGAACTCGGGAGGTGCCGAGCACCATGCACTTTCACCCGCCAGCCAAGCCGCAGCACGATCCGTACCAGCGGGCGAGCGAGCCGCAGAACCCATTCTTTCGGAGCCGGCAGTTGATCGGTATGCGGCAAATCAGGGCTAACCCCTTGGATCACGCCTGTCTCCGAGTGGCTGGACCGGAACGAATGCGCAGATCGTCTCGATGACCTCCTCGAGGCTGAGGAATGTGGAGTCCACCACGTGCACTCCGGGAGCCGCCGATTCGAATTCGGCAACCATGGAATCGTCACGATCTCGTCGGATCACCTGATCGGTTACCGCGTCGACGTCCATCTGATGCTCGGCGAGCTCGGCATGTCTCCGCGCCACTCGCGCCGCCGGGTCGGCAACCAGGAGCACCCGTACGTCAGCGTCCGGCGCCACCACAGTGGTGATGTCTCGTCCTTCAGCGACGATGCCGTCGACTGCCTCGGCGATCAATTTCTTCTGCCTGGCAACGAGGTCAGCGCGAATATCCAGATTGGTGGCGACTGCGCTGACAGCGGCCGACACCTCAGGAGCCCTGATCGCTTCGGATACATCAACGCCATTGATGGCAATCGCCGGGCGTCGGGGGTCTTGGTCGATATCCATCGAGGCATGTGCCAGCAGGTTTGCGACCGCCGCCTGATCGTCCAGGTCGACGCCTTCTTGCAGCGCCAGCCAGGTAATCGCCCGGTACATCGCACCAGTGTCCAAGAAGGCCAACCCGAGCCGATCTGCGACTCCTCGAGCGGTGCTTGACTTGCCGGAGCCACTGGGGCCATCGATGGCTATGACGAGCGGCCGATTCGCCTCCGTCGTCCGACTCGGCTCCCTCGGGATCTGGCACTGGTCGGTCATCGCTGCCTCAGACACGCGCTCAGAGTACCGGCCGCTTGTTATGAGACTGTCCAGCCGTGAGCCAGCATGGTCTCGATCAGCGCGCCCTCTTGCTCAGGCGCAACCGACAAGGAGAGATAACCGACCTCCCGGACCGGGTCATGCTCGATGGAGATGTCCTCCACGTTCACGCCGGCCGCACTGACCTCACCAAACAGCCGAGCCAGAGCTCCGGGCTCGTCAGGAATCGCGACGACAACCTCGCTGTAGCGGACAGCGGCCGCCCCATGCTTGCCAGCGATCTTGCGTGTTCCGGCCACACCGCGTTCCAGCTGGTTCCGCAAGTCGTCGGTGGCCGGCGTCGCCTCAACAGCTTTGATCAACAAGCCGAGCTGGTCCTGGATGCCGCGTAGCTCCTCGAGCACTGCGTCCGAGTTCGCTCCCACAATCTGCTGCCAAAGCACTGGATCGCTGCCGGCGATGCGTGTCACGTCCCGCAAACCTTGACCAGCCAGCATCAGGTCGCGCTCTGGAATCGCGGTGAGTCGGCTCGAAATCAGCACCGACATCAGATGGGGCAGGTGAGACACCCGAGCGACGGCCGCATCATGGTCATCAACGTCCATGATCATCTCGCGGGCGCGGCAGGCCCGCACGGCGGCACGGACGCGTTCCACCGATTCGGCCGCCGACCGTCGGTGTGGTGTCACGACCCAGGTGCGGTTAGCGAACAGGTCCGGATGGGCCGTCATCGGCCCTGAGTGATGGGAGCCAGCCATTGGGTGCGAACCGACATAACGACTGAGGTCGACATCTCGCTGCCATAAGGCGTCGAGCACCCCCGCCTTGACTGAACCGACGTCGGTGACCGTCGCGTTGGGATAGACCTCGAGGCTGTGCACCACAAGATCGGGAATGACGCCTGGTGGCACGGCGACCACAACCAGGGCCACGTCTGCGGACACGGGAGGGTCGACCGTGCCGGCACCGAGGCCAGCCGCGACCTTGGCGTGGCTGATCTTGTGGTCACGCAGGTGAACCGCATAACCGGCCGTCGAGAGTGCACACCCGATCGATGCCCCGATCAATCCGGCACCGATGATCACGACTCGGCTCATCTGGCCCTTGTCAGCGCCGGTGGGTGGCGTGATCTGGTTCACGTGCCGGGCTTCTTCGGAGGCTCCTCGGCGCTATCATCTCCGGTCTGTTCGGGCCCATCAGCCAGCAAGGCGGCAAGTCGATCACCTTTGATACGCCGGAACTTGCGGGGCATGGCTCGGGTCCGATCAAGGACGGCAACCTCCAACGCCTCCACACCCAGCACCCGCGGAGATGCATTCGGGCCGCCATCAGAACCGAGCGCCCGCACTGCCAGCTTGGCCGCGTCGGCGAGGCTCAGGCCTGGGCTGAATCCGCTACTAACCACTTCAGCGATCACATCCGCAGACCCGCCCATGACCGCGAAGTTCGCTTCGTCGCCCACCGAACCGTCATAGGTCAGTCGATAGATCTGGTCGAGCGAGGGTGTAGCACCGAGTTCGGCAACCACGATCTCAACCTCGTACGGCTTGTCACCGCCGGAGGAGAAGATCGTGCCAAGCACCTGGGCGTAGGTGTTGGCCAGTCCGCGGCCAGTCACATCGGTCCGGTCATAGCTGTAGCCGCGTAGGTCGGCGTAACGGATCCCGGCTTGGCGCAGGTTCTCGAACTCGTTGTATCGACCGACGGCGGCGAAGGCGATGCGATCGTAGATCTCGCTGACCTTGTGCAGTGCCTGCGACCGGTTCTCAGCAACGAACAAGATCCCGTCCGCGTAGTGCAAGACGACCACGGAACGCCCTCGGGCGATCCCCTTACGTGCGTAGTCGGCCCGATCCTTCATCTGCTGCTCGGGCGCAACGTAAAACGGCATGGTCATTGGTGCGTCCTAAGCAAGTGGCGCCCCCGGTCCGTCGGGTCGCTCGGCGCGGCTTACCATGAGCTGACCGATCAGGTCGGTGATCTGCTCATCGCTCAAACGCTGAACGCCGTCCTCGGTCGCGGCCAGAACCATCGGAAAGATCTTCCGAGCCATGTCTGGTCCACCGGTCGCCGAGTCGTCGTCGGCGGCATCGTACAGCGCCTGAATCACCGCCATCGTTGCTTCATTCACGTCAAAATCGGGTCGATAGAGCTTCTTGAGCGACCCACGGGCGAAGACCGAACCGGATCCCACCGAAAAGTAGGCATGCTCCTCGTAGCGGCCACCGGTGGCGTCATAGGAGAAGATCCGACCCTCCCGGGTTATTTCATCCCAGCCGGCGAACAGCGGCACGACGACGAGGCCTTGCATGGCGAGGCCGAGATTCAGGCGGATCATGGTGGCCAGCCGGTTTGCCTTGCCGACCAGGGAGAGCGGAGCACCCTCGATCTTCTCGTAGTGCTCTAGCTCGACCTGGAACAAGCCGACCAGCTCAACCGCGAGCCCAGCAGCCCCGGCGATGCCGATGATCGAGAACTCATCGGCCGCGAACACCTTCTCGATGTCACGCTGGGCGATGATGTTGCCCATGGTGGCCCGCCGATCACCGGCCATGACCACTCCGCCGGGAAAGGTCGCGGCCACAATCGTGGTGCCGTGTGGCGAAAGGCCACCGATCCCGGGAGCCGAGGTATTACTACGCGACGACGGAAGGACGTCCGGGGCCACGCGTGAGGCAAAGTCGGTAAAGGAAGAAGACCCGATACGGAAGAACTCTGCGGTCAGCTCAACGACTTGTCGTCCGTCGCTCACTGGCCGCCTTTCTGAACGAACGAGCGCACGAATTCCTCGGCGTTGACCTCGAGCACGTCGTCTATTTCGTCCAGGAGCGAGTCCACCTCTGAGTCCAGTTCCGCCTTGTGCGCCGTGTCCGCAGGCGCCAGCTCCTCGACCTCACGATCGTCTGATCGTCGTGCCTTACGCTGGCTCTGCTCTGACTCAGCCATACCTGCTCCTCGTCTGTGCTGGCCTCAAGCGTAACGAACACCGCCGACAAGGCCATTACTTTGTCCAGCGTGTACCTAGCAGGGTCGTCAACGACCGAGCGCTGCAAACAGCTCAGTGACCGAGTTGCATTCGTCAATCATCTGGCCAACCTGCTCACGAGTGCCTCGCAGCGGGTCCAACAAGGGCAGCCGTTGCAGGGCAGGACGGTCCGGGACGTCGAAAATCACCGAATCCCAGGAAGCAGCAACGACCGATGACCCGAATTTCTCCATGACCCGGCCACGGAAGTAGGCCCGCGTGTCATCTGGTGGGGAGTTGCGAGCCCGCTCGATCTCGTCGTCGGTGACGAGCCGCCGCATCTTCCCATTGGTCAGCAGCGCCCGGTACAGGCTGCGGCGCGGGTCGACGTCGGCGTACTGCAGGTCGATCAGCGCCAGCTTGGGTGCGGACCAGCTCAATCCGTCGCGCTGCCGATAGGACTCCAACAGCTTGAGCTTGGCCACCCAGTCGAGCTGGTCAGCCAGGCTGAAGATGTCGGTGCGCAAGGCGTCGAGGCAATCCTGCCAGCGGCTGAAGATGTCCTTCGCCTCAATCCGAGCCGTCTCGGTGAGGTCTCCGGCAATCCGCTCATAGTGGTTGCGGCAGGCGTCCAGGTAGACCTCCTGCAGGTCCAGGGCCGTCAGGCTCGGCCCCTCGAGGAGGTAGAGGGGTTCCCGAACCAGCAGGTCGTGGCTGACGGTCCGCATGGCCGCCACCGGTCCGTCGAGCCGGACGTCGGCGCCCAGCTCGCCGGCCTCGATGACCCGCAGCACCCAAGCCGCGGTACCCACCTTGAGGTAGGTCGAGATCTCCGACAGGTTGGCGTCTCCAGTGATCACATGCAGCCTGCGATGCCGGCTCGCGTCCGCGTGCGGCTCGTCGCGAGTGTTGATGATCGGCCTATTGAGCGTGGTCTCGAGTCCCACCTCCGCTTCGAAGAAGTCCGCGCGTTGGCTGATCTGGAAACCAGGGGTCTGGCTGGATTGACCCACGCCGACGCGACCCGCACCGGTGATCACCTGCCGTGACACGAGGAAGGCCGTGAACTGCGTCACAATCCGGTCGAAGGGTGTGCTGCGCTGCAGCAGGTAGTTCTCGTGGGTGCCGTAGGACGCGCCTTTGCCGTCGGTGTTGTTCTTGTAGAGCCGAACCGAGCGTCCTAGCGATTGTGTGGCGCGTTGCGCGGCGATCGCCATCACTGCCTCACCGGCCTTGTCGTAGCGCACGGCGTCAAGCGCGCAGGTGACCTCAGGGCTGGAGTACTCCGGATGCGCATGGTCGACGTAGAGCCGCGCTCCGTTGGTCAAGATGACATTGGCCATGCCGAGATCTGTATCGGTGAGCTGGTCCGGGTGGGCGGCGGCCCGGGAGATCTCGTAGCCACGAATGTCCCGCAGTGGAGTCTCGGTCTCGTAGTCCCAGCCGGCCGGCTGTCCTGCTGCTGAGGCGCCGTACGCCTTGACGACATGGTTGGACAGTTGCATGGGATGCAGATCGTCCTCGACGAACGCGTTGCCGAATCCAGCCGGCATCGCAGTCGGCCCCGGTGATAGGGCGCTGATGCCGTACTCGGTCTCGATGCCCATCACCCGAGTGTTCAGGCGGGCAGCGATCTCCGAGCTCGCCGCAGCGGACTCGTCACGATCGGCTGTGGAAGCCATGGCCTCAGCGTAGTGTGATGTTCATGCGGATCCTTCCGGCGATTGCGGTGGACGTGATCTGCATCCTGATCTTCGCGATCATCGGACGCAGCAGTCACCAGGAGGCAACCGACCTCCTTGGGGTTGCCCACACGGCCTGGCCCTTCCTCGCGGGTTGCCTAGTGGGAACGCTGATTGGCCGCACCTGGCGGCATCCTTACTCCCTGAAATCCGGCGTCGCGGTTTGGCTGGGCACCGTCGTCATTGGGATGACCCTGCGGCTGCTCACCGGCGCCGGGGTGAGTCTCTCGTTTGTCATCGTGGCCAGCTGCGTACTCGCCCTATTTCTTCTCGGCTGGCGTGCCGGGCTCCAGCTCATCCAGCACGCCCGTGCCAGGACATCAGCGGAGCCAGAGCATCAACCGGATCTCCACAGATCCACCAGAACGCCACATCGCGTTCGCTGAGTTATTCAGGCTTAGAGGTACTGACCTGTGTTGGACACCGTGTCGATGGACCTGCCTGGTTGGGTGCCCTGCTTGGAGGAGATCAGCGTCCGGATGAAGACGATCCGCTCGCCCTTCTTCCCAGAGATCTTCGCCCAGTCATCAGGGTTGGTGGTGTTGGGCAGATCCTCGTTCTCGGCGAACTCATCCAGGCAAGCCTGCATCAGGTGACCGATCCGCAGTCCTCGTACCCCAGTCTCAAGGAAGTCCTTGATCGCCATCTTCTTGGCCCGGTCCACGATGTTTTGAATCATCGCACCGGAGTTGAAGTCCTTGAAGTAGAGAACCTCCTTGTCACCACCCGCGTAGGTGACCTCCAGGAACTGGTTCTCCTCTGACTCCTCATACATCCGGCCAACAGTGCGGTCGATCATGGCTTGCACGCAGATCTGCGGATCATGATCGAATTCCGCGAGATCCTCCGGATGCAGTGGCAGGGTCGGCGTCAAGTACTTGCTGAAGATCTCTCGTGCAGCCTCCGCGTCGGGCCGCTCAATCTTGATCTTCACGTCCAGGCGACCTGGTCGCAGGATCGCCGGATCGATCATGTCCTCGCGGTTCGAGGCTCCGATGATGATGACGTTGTCCAACCCTTCGACACCGTCGATCTCACTCAGCAGCTGCGGCACGATGGTGTTCTCCACGTCTGAGGACACGCCAGAGCCGCGGGTCCGGAACAACGAGTCCATCTCGTCGAAGAACACGATCACCGGCATCCCATCGGTTGCCTTGTCTCGGGCACGCTGGAAGACCAGCCGGATGTGCCGTTCCGTTTCACCGACGTACTTGTTCAGCAGCTCAGGCCCCTTGATATTGAGGAAGAAGCTGCGCCCTTCCTCACCAGTCCGCTCACTGACCTTCTTCGCGAGCGAGTTCGCGACAGCCTTCGCAATCAACGTCTTGCCGCAGCCCGGCGGTCCGTAAAGCAAGATTCCCTTTGGTGCCTTGAGCTCGTGCTCCGCAAAGAGTTCCTTGTGCAGGAAGGGCAACTCGACCGCGTCCCGGATTGCCTCGATCTGGTTGCCGAGGCCGCCGATGACCGTGTAGTCGATGTCGGGCACCTCCTCCAGCACGAGCTCCTCGACGTCGAGCTTCGGGATCCGCTCGTACGCGAAATGCACCCGACGGTCGATCAACAGTGAGTCGCCGGAGCGCAGGTGCTGATCATGCAGCCGATGCGCGAGGCGGACGACGCTTTCCTCATCGCCGTGTCCGATCACCAATGCCCGATCACCGTCTTCGAGCATCTCTTTGAGCAGCACAACCTCGCCGACCTCATCGAACTCGAGTACCTTCACGACGTTCATCGCCTCGTTGATCATCACCTCCTTGCCAGGCGTCAACGCCTCGAGATCAACATCGGGGCTGACGCTGACGCGCATCTTTCGACCAGCGGTAAAGATGTCCGCGGTGTGCTCCTCACGCGCGGCGAGGAAGACTGCGAAGCTGGCCGGAGGTTGCGCCAGACGATCAACCTCATTTTTCAAGGACACGATCTGGTCCCGCGCCTCGCGCAGCGTGGTGGCAAGGCGTTCGTTGTTGGCGGCGGTGGTCCGGGCGTCAGAACGGGCGTCGGCTAGCCGGCGCTCGAGCATCGCGATGTCGTGCGGATGCGAGGAAACCCGATCCCGTAGCCGATCGAGCTCGTCTCGGAGCGCACCAATCTGGGCTATCAAAGACTCGCGGTCCTCATACGCACCGCGATCATGGATAGGTCCGGTCATGACACACCTCCTGTCAAGACCCTACCCGGGCTGGCTGCGTGGTCCCTTGTAATCGTTCCCGTACGCGCCGCGCGCTGGGCGACGTTTGCGTAACGGTGCCGTGAAACCTGGTGCCAGTCGCCGAGCTGTGATCACAAATCCGGTGTGGCCTACCATATCGTGTCGCGGCCGTACTGCCAGTCCCTCCACGTGCCAGGCCCGGACCAATGACTCCGTTGCGTCCGGCTCTGTAAAGCCGCTGTGAACGCGCAAAGTCTCCACCGTCTCGGCGAGCTGAGTGGTGGTCGAGACGTAGGCGCAGAAGACGCCACCCGGAACAAGCACCTCAGCCAGACCTGCGACGCACTTCCACGGGGCGAGCATGTCGAGGATTACTCGGTCGAGGGGTTCCTCCGGGTGTGATTCGAGCAGATCGGCCACCCGCAGATCCCAGCTGGGCGGGCTCGCTCCCAAGAAGTTCTCGACATTTCGCCGGGCGATCGCTGCGAAGTCATCACGTCGTTCATAAGAGACCAACCGTCCGTCAGGACCGATCGCCCGCAGCAGGCTGCAGGTCAAAGCACCGGATCCAGCGCCAGCCTCCAGCACCCGGGCACCCGGAAAGATGTCGGCCGCCATCAAGATCTGGGCGGCGTCCTTGGGATAGATCACCGCCGCGCCGCGCGGCATGGTCACGGTGAACTCGTTGAGCAACGGCCTCATAGCCAAGAACTGCGTGCCGCCCGTCGAGGTCACCACAATCCCCTCAGGGCCGGAGATGAGGTCGTCGTAACTGACGGCTCCCTTGGCGGTATGGAACTGCCCACCCGCAGTGAGCACAACTGAATGGCGCCGGCCCTTGGGATCGGTCAGGGTAATGCGCTCCCCGGCCTGCAGCGGTCCGAGGCGGACACCGGACAACTGGGCCTGTTCAGCCATTGCTGATACCGAAGAACCCGAGCTGCATGCCAGGGCCAAAGGAGCCTTCGCTCATCTCCACCCCGCGCCGTAAGTAGACGTGTTCGTCAGACTGGCTGATCGGCAGCACGATCAGATCCACGGCCGCCTGCTTCTGTAGCGCTGCCAGTAACCGATTCGCCTTGCCACTATCGGTGGTCGCTTGGAACTCGGTTTCGATCGTCCTGACTGTCGATGCGGCGGTCGGCAGCGGCGCATCGAGATATGGCTGCAGCCACGCGAGTGCCGTTGCCGTCCAGGCTTTCCGGTCCACAAGATTCAGGTCCGCATCCGTTACTCCTGGCTTGAGCTGCACGCTCAGTCCGCCGGTGTCTTCCAACCGGATCCGGATCTGGGCCGCAATCTCTAGGCCATTGGGCGCCGAGGCGTCATAGCCGAGCGTGAGATTGATGCGGCTCTTCCAGGTCACCTTCGGCTTGGCCCTACCGCCCAACGGGAATGCAGCGGTATGCCCATCCACGCCGGTTGGCACGATGGAATCGGAGGTGCGGTCCCCTTGTAGCGCAACCGCGATTGCCTGTCGCAATCCCTTGTTCGACCGCATGCGTGAGGTCGGCGACCACTCGAGTTGCAGCACCCGCGCGCCCTCCAGCACGTCCTGAGTGAAGCCGTTAACGGTCTCCTGATTGGGGCTCTGACTCACTTGCTGGCTGAATCGGGTGACCGCTGGTGCATCGAGGCCCCTCCAGACCACGTCGACCGTGCCCTTTGTCATAGCATCCTCGAGCGTCGGCGTGTCGGCCACGCTGCGGTACACCAGAGCGGGCAGCCGCGCCGGATTACGCCCGACGTAGGCCTGGTAGCGGCTGAGTTGCAGCTGATTTCCGGTGTACTTGGTGACCGCAAAGGGACCCGACCCGATGATGGGATCATCCGAGTCTCGCACCCGATCCGCGTCGTAGGTCTCTTCATCGACAATCGACGCCGCGGGCGAAGCCAACGCCCAACCGAACTGGGTGTCAGGACTGCTCAAGATGAACCGCACCGTCTTCTGGTCCGGTGTCTGGATCCTCCGGAGCGAAGACAGCGAGACTGCCGAAGAGCCGGGGACGTTGAGCCGTGCTGCCCGGTCGATGCTGAACTTCACGTCGCTGGAGGTCAACGGATGCCCGTTGTGGAACGCCAGCTCGTCATTGAGGGTGCACGTGTAGGTGGTTGCCGTGGTGAACAGGCAGTCACGCGCTGCATCCGGCTTCAGTACCGAGCCGCCCGGATCGGCCGTCATCAGCCGCTGGAACACGTTCAGCGAGAGCACAGTTGAGGCGGCGTCGGTGATGGCGGCTGGATCGGTGACTCGGATCTGGTCAGTGGACATCACCGTGAACGGCCTCGGCGTCGGACGCGACGTGGGCGTCGGCACCGGCTGTTCGCCGGGCGTACGGCACGCGCTCAGCAGCAAGAGCAGGCCGGATATTGCCAAAATCCAGCGCGCGAGTGCATCACGCCGCATTCGACTGCTCCAGCATTGTCGCCACGGCAGCTGCGTCCAGGTCAGCGAGGGAGCGTACGTGGAGCCGCCGCGGAGCGTTCGGGATCTCCACCCTGTTGGGCACGGCGACCACCAGCGCTCCGGCGGCGTTACCGGCGCGGCAGCCCGTCTCGGAGTCCTCCAGGACGACACAATGCCGAGCGGAAACTCCCAGGGCAGTGCAGGCCTTTTGGTACGGCTCCGGATGTGGCTTGCCTCGGCTCACCTCGTCTCCAGCGACCGACACCCGGAAGGTCCCCTCGGGCAGTTGGCTCAGGGCGGCGTCCAACAGCACGCGGTACGACGCCGATACCAGAGCGCACGGAACCCCCGCCGCAGCGAAGGAGTCGAGCAGCTCGATCGCTCCCGGGCGCCAGACCATCGGGTGACGCCGAACCTGGTCCAGCACGACGCCAAGCAGCTGATCAACGACCCAGGCCGGGCTGAGATCCACTCGGCCAATGGCGTTGAGGATGTAAGCGCCCGAGTCCAGCAGCGAGTTGCCCACCAGCTGGTCGGCGTCCTCCTCCGACCAGGTCCCTCCCAGCTGGCTGATCAAGTCATACTCCGCGGCAATCCATAACGGCTCGGTGTCGGCCAGCGTGCCGTCGAAATCCCACAGCGCGGCGGCCAGGGTTGAGGTTGTCGTGTCGCTCATGGCGCGGCCATTCTTCCTCACTCCGCTGGGCATGCGCGAACCCGCTCAATCGGCAACGTGCAGCCAGAGTTATCGCGCGTTGAAGTACTTCGCCTCCGGATGATGCACGATCAGCGCATCAGTGGACTGCTCGGGATGCAGCTGCAGTTCCTCGGACAACTCAACGCCGATCCGCTCTGGGTGGAGCAGCGCCACCAGCTTGCGCCGGTCGCCCAGCTCGGGGCAGGCCGGATAGCCGAAGGAGTATCGGGAGCCGCGGTAGGCCTGGTCGCGGATCATCTCCTCCATCGGTCCGTCGTCAGTGGCAAAACCGAAATCCGCCCGGATCCTGGCATGCCACATTTCGGCCAGTGCCTCGGTCAGTTGCACACTCAGCCCATGCAGCTCGAGATAGTCCCGGTACGCGTTCTGCTCGAACAGGCTGGCAGTCACCTTCGAAACCTGCGCTCCCATGGTGACCAGGTGGAATGCCACCACATCGGGACCCTTCTCAGCAGCCAGCTGACGATCACGAAAGAAGTCGGCAAGGCAGAGGAAACGCCCGCGGGTCTGCCGCGGGAAGCTGTAACGCTGCAGCTCCGCAGCTGGGTCGGAGACATCGGCTCCAAGATGGAGCACCACGAGGTCGTTGCCCTCGCTGTAGCAGGGCCAATACCCGTAGACCACGGCGAACTCCGCGATCGCGTCGGTCTGGATGCGGTGCAGCCAGGCCCGTAGCCGGGGCCGCCCTTCGGTCTCCACCAGCTCCTCGTACGACACGCCATTCCTGGTGCCTTTCAATCCCCATTGGCCCATGAAAGTGGCCCGCTCGTCGAGGTAGGCCGCGACATCGGCCAGTGAGATGCCCTTCACAATCCGATCGCCCCAGAACGGCGGAGCCGGCACGTCGATGTCGACCGCAACATCGGAACGCCGGGCCACTTCGGTGTCAACCCGCTCCTCCAGCAGGGTCGTACCTCGGGCTTT
>DATEWO010000396.1:0-8326 GCA_035257925.1 Propionibacteriaceae bacterium
CGATCTCCTCGAGGACCTTCTGGCCGAGCTCGGAGGTACGGGAACGAAACGTGTGCGGGATGCCGTTGCGACTCAGCAGGTCGCTCACTGCGTACGCCCGTCCGCTGTGCTGCGCTGCTACCACGACGACTTCACGCATGTTCGTTGGCTCACTGCGCGACCATTCCATGACGAACTCGGCGATGACGCGGTGAAAGAGCTCGTCGGGCGTTATCCACGGTTTGAGTACGTAGTAGCTGATGTCGCCAACCGCCATGCTCCGCAAGATCTTTTGCGCCGATTCGGGATGTGCCCAGGCACCCCAAGCGACGAGCAACGCGCGCTTCGCGTTCGGGTGCAGAGTCCTTGCGGTCTCAAAGATCTTGGTTCGAGCGTCGTCGGGGAACGATTCGTCGACCAAAACAACGGCCACTCTCTCCTGGCGTTCTTTGGCTCCTTGGAGTATGCGCAACGCATCCTCGGGAAGCAGCTCCCCGCGTACTCGGAAATCAGCCCCGAACGCGCGCTGCAGCTCTCCCTCGATCCTTCCCAGCTGACGCGCGTCTGCATCGACCGCCAACAGCAGCGGTCGGTCACCCCACTCCGCGACAGCCATGACACCAGGCTAGGCAAAAGAGCACTCGGTGTGTGGAATGGCCCTCCCACATTCCTGACCGTCACGAGAAACTGCGGTCAAATTGCAACCCCGAATCGCTTCGAGATGCAATTTGCCCGCAGTTTCGGTATTGGTGCCCCAGAGGGCGACCGGTTTGTTCAGTAACCCAGCTGCTGAACTGAGGCCACGTTCTCCTTGGTGACGGTAGTGGCGGGCAGCTCGATGTAACTGGGCACCTCGGGCTCCAGCAGCTCGCTGAGGCCCTTGCGCTCGGCGATCAGCTTGGCCAACGAGACCGCCGACCCGGACATCGAGGGGTTGTAGAGGAAGGTTGCCCGGTACAGGCCGCCCTCGGCGATCAGGTTCATCGCGTCCTTGGACCCACCGGCGCCGGTGATGAACATCTCATCCTCCCGGTTGGCGGCGCGGATGGCCTGGACCGCACCCATCGCCATGTCGTCGTCGTGGGTGTAGACCGCTTTGATGTCCTTCTGGCCCTGGAGGATCGTCTCCATTACCTGCAAGCCCTTGTCGGGCAGGAAGTCGGCAGGCTGGCTGGCGACGATCTTTATGCCTCCGTTGCACTGCTTGATGCCGTCGGTGAAGCCCTTGGTGCGTTGCTCGGTCACCGAGATGCCGGCGACACCCTGGATCTCGACGACGTTGCCCTGGCAGTTCAGTTCCTTCGCGATCAGATCAGCAGCAGACTTGCCGATGCCATAGTTGTCACCGCCGATCCAGGTCCGGTACGCCGTCGGGCTGGAGAACTCGCGGTCAACGTTGACGACCGGGATTCCAGCTTGCATTGCCTTCTGCGCGACTGGGGTAAGTGGACCACCCTCATGAGGCAGGATGACCAGCACGTCCGGCTTCTGGCTGATGAGCGTCTCGACCTGGGAGACCTGGGCGGCCGAGTCGTTGGTGCCCTCGGAGAGGATCAGCTCGACACCGAGCTTGTCGGCCTCGCTCCGGGCGTTGTCCGTGATCGCCTTGAGCCAGCCGTGGTCGGCGCCAGGCGCGCTGAACGCAACCTTGACGGCACGGCCACTGACGCCGCCGGGTTGTTGAGCCTGAGTGTTCTGCTGCCCAGCCGGCTCCTGTGGTTGCTGAGGTTGCTGAGCCTCCTGAGTACAGGCGGTGAGCGCCAGAGTTGTCAGGGCAACCCCAAGGACGAGTATTCGAGGGAGCTTCATGTGCTCTCCTTTCCTTCTAAAATGCGGCTCCTCGTAGGAGCCTGAGCGGCGGAACATAGACGGATAGGGGCGGCTAGTCGCGGCGCTGCAGCGCCACGGCAATGAGGATGAGAATGCCCTTGACAATCCCTTGGATCTCAGTGGGCATGTTGAGCAGGTTCAGCAAGTTGAAGATCAGGCCGAAGGTGATGACACCGAAGAAGGTGCCGGTCACGGTCGCCTTGCCGCCGGTAAGGGCGGTGCCGCCGATGACCACGGCGGCGATGGCGTCCAGCTCGACCAGGTTGCCGACGACAGGGGAGGCGCTGGCCAGTCGGCCCGACAGCAGGATGGCCGAGATGCCAACGCACAACCCGGTAAGCGCATAGACGGTGAAGATCACCCGTCCGGGGCGGATACCGGCGATCCGGGCGGCGCTGCGGTTGCCGCCGACGGCGATCGCGCGACGGCCGAAGGTGGTGCGGTTGAGCAGCACCCAGCCGGCGACAGTGACGACGACGAAGACAATGGCGGGAACGGGAATGCCGAGCACCCGGCCGCTACCGAACCATTGCAGGATGTCCAGTTCGATCAGGCTAATGGGGGTCTTCTCGGACATCCACAACGCCAAGCCGCGGGCGATGATCAGCATGGCCAGTGTCGCGATGAAGGGAACCACCTTGCCCCAGGTGATGGCCAGACCGTTGATCGAGCCGAGGAGCAGGGCGAAGCCGACCGCGCCGAGCATGAAGATCCAGGAGCCATAGGGCAGCAGCAGCGCTCCCGCGATGCCGGCGGCGGCCAGCACCGACCCCACCGAAAGGTCAATGCCTCCGGTTGCGATCACAAAGGTCATGCCGATTGCGATGATGCCGGTGATGCTGACCTGCGTAAGCACATTGAGCAGGTTGTCGCTGGTCAAGAAGACGCCAGGCCTGATGATCACCCCGACGATGACCAGGGCGATGATCACTACCGGCAGCACCAGCTCCTGAACGGGCACCTGACGCAAGCGGGCCCGAACGTCGACCGTGGGCGTCGTATCGACGGCCATTTCCTCACCCTGCCTTTGCTATGTGATGAACCGGGACAGCCGATCGGAGCACGTCCTCCTCGGTGCTGGTCGCCCCGTCGAACTCGTCGACGATGTGGCCCTCACGCATCACCAACAGGCGGTGGCAGAAACCGAGCAGCTCGGCTAGCTCGCTGGAAACCATCACGACCCCGATCCCGTTGGCGGCCAACTCAGCGATCACCCGGTAGATCTCCGACCGAGCGCCAACATCAACACCGCGAGTCGGTTCGTCCAGTAACAACACGCGACAGGAACGCAACAGCCAGCGGGCCAGCACCGCCTTCTGCTGGTTGCCCCCGGAGAACAGCCGCGCCGGCCGCTGGGGAGCGTCGGGCTGGGTGTTCAGCGACTGAAGATGGCGGGTGGCTTCGCGCCGCTCGCTGGCTCGGTCGGTGAACGGGCCGCGCCGGAACCGGCTGAGGTCGGCGATCGAAGTGTTGCGGATCATGCTCCAGTCGAGCCACAGCCCTTCCGACTTTCGCTCCTCTGGCGCGAACCCGAGCCCGGCCCGGATGGCAAGGTCCGGCCGGCCGGGCGGGAGGCGGCGGCCACCGACCTCAACTTCGCCCGACTGCGGTGGGTCCAGGCCGTAGATGAGGCGCAAGAGCTCGGTACGACCCGAGCCGACCAGCCCCGCCAAGCCGAGAATTTCGCCCTCGCGCAGCGTGAAGGAGGCGTCGTAGACATCCGGCGTGCGGGTCAGTCCGCGGACCTCCAACACGGTCGTTTCCTCGAACGGCCCGCGGTCGGGGAACAACGCCTCCATCCGGCCGCCGACCATGTGTCTGATCAAGGTGTCGACCGGCGTGTCCGGTGGTAGCTCGGTGGCCACCGTCCGGCCCTCCTTCAACACCGTCACCACGTCACCCAGTTCCGCCACCTCGCCGAGCCGGTGCGAAATCCAGATGACCCCGACTCCTTCGGCAGTAAGCCGTCGTACGACGCCGAACAACGCGTCGACCTCGACGTCATCCAAGACCGCAGACGGCTCGTCGAGAATGAGTAGCTTGACCGAATGCGACAGCGCTCGGGCCATCGAGACCACCTGTTGCTGCGCCGGCCGCAGCGTCGTGACCGACGCCGTCGGAGAGATGCCCTCATTCCCGAGCCGGGCGAACAGCGCTTCCGTTTCGCGGTGCATCGCTGACCGGTTCAGCAGTGGGCCACGTTTTTGTTCGTGGCCCAAAAAGACGTTCTGCGCGACCGACAGGTGCGGAACCAGGTCCAGCTCCTGGTAGATGGTGGCGATGCCGCGGGCGATCGACGCGTTCGGATCCCCGACCGGTAGCAACTCGCCTTCAAACCGAACTTCGCCGGCAGTCGGCTCCACCAGCCCGGAGACGCATTTGATCAGCGTCGACTTGCCGGCACCATTCTGGCCGATGAGGCAATGCACCTGACCGCTGGTCACTGTCAGGTCGACGCCGCCAAGGGCACGTACGCCCGGATAGTCCTTGACCAGCCCACGAACCTCCAACAATGGGCTGGCAGCGTCGCTCATCCACTCCTCCGGTATCCGCTCGGCCGTCCACACTCCTCGCGGCATGCGCGCACCGTAGCTGGAACTGAAGCTACCTAGGCTCCGTGCGGCCTGCAGCAGATTCGTAGTCACAACTTGGTCACACGGGTCACGTGAAATCGCGAAGCGCCCCAGCGTTCCCCCTCCTGTGCCGCTCCCGGCCAGACAGCACTACCGTTTCCGGGTGACCACGTTCGCGCTGATCGGCAGCGGCTGGCGGGCGCGGATGTTCCTCAAGGTGGCGCGTGAACTGGGCACGATCCGCTGCGGAGGGGTGGTGGTGCGGACCCCGCGCCAGCTGGACGTGCCGACCTTCACCTCCCTGGACACGTGTCTGCGCGAGCTCGCCGTCGACTTCGTGCTGACCGCTACGCCGAAGCCTGTGACGCCGCAGGTCATCACGGATGCTGTTGACAGAGGGCTGCCGGTGCTGGCCGAGACCCCACCCGCCCCCGATCTCGACGGCCTTCGTGCGCTATGGTCGGCGGTGGGCGCCTCCGGACTGGTCCAGGTGGCCGAGCAGTACCCGATGATGCCCTCGCACGCCGCCCGCGCGGCCTTGGTGGCCACCGGCGCCATCGGCACGCCGACCCAAGTGCAGGTCTCCTCCACCCAGCAGTACCACGCCGTTGCGCTGATCCGCGGCCTGCTCGCTGCCGGCCGGGGGTCCGTTGCGGTCCGCGCCACCCGCTTCATCGCACCGCTCATCAGTCCGTTGAGCCGCACCGGCTGGACCGAGGACGAGCAGGCGCACCCGACGACCACGACGATCGCGACCCTCGACTTCGGGGACGGGCGCTCAGGGGTGTATGACTTCACCGAGCAGCAGACGCGCAACCAGCTGCGATTCCGGCGGCTCACGGTGCGGGGATCGGCGGGCGAGCTCCACAACGACGAGGTGGTGCGAATGACTGGTGCCCAGACACTCGTTCGCAGCCCTCTGGTGCGCCGGCAGACCGGGTACGACCTCGACCTGATCGGCTATGACACTGAGCACATCTCCCTCGGCTCGGAGGTGCTGTATCGCAATCCCTATCCGGGTCGGCGATGGATGGACGACGAGATCGCCATGGCTACCCTGCTGGAACGCACGGCGAACTGGGTGCGCGGTGAAGGGCCGGAGCCCTACCCGCTGGCCGAGGGAGCGCAGGACCAGCAGCTCGCGCTCGCCATCGAAGAGTCCGCCGACAGCGATACCACGGTGACCACCTCGTGCGAGAGCTGGAGCTGAGGTTGCGCCGCCACCGTGTGACCGGTCAGGTCCTCGGCGAGCGCCCCATGGGCCCCGCCACTCGAAGGTGAAAGGCTACGTCAATGGACTTCACCAATCTCGGCCGTACCGGCCTTCGAGTCTCCCGACTTTGTCTCGGCACGATGAACTTCGGACCCAGCACCTCAGAGGAAGACGCGCACGCCCTGATGGACGTCGCCCATGAGGAGGGGATCAACTTCTTCGACACCGCCAACCGCTACGGCAGCAAGCCGGGCGAGACGGAAACCATCGTCGGCAACTGGTTCGCCAGCGGCGGAGGCCGGCGGGAGCGGACGGTCATCGCCACCAAGGTCTATGGCGAGATGGGGAGCTGGCCCAACGAGGGCAGGTTGTCGGCGCTCAACATCCGCCGGGCGCTTGATGCAAGTTTGCGCCGGCTGCAGACCGATTACGTTGATCTCTACCAGTTCCACCACATCGATCGGAACACGCCGTGGGAGGAGATCTGGCAGGCGATCGAGGTGGCAGTGCAGTCCGGCAAGATCCTCTACGCCGGCAGTAGCAACTTCGCCGGCTGGCACATCGCCGACGCTCAGGCCGCCGCTTCCCGGCGAAACCTCATGGGCTTGGTCAGCGAGCAATCGCTCTACAACCTGCTCGTCCGCGACATCGAGCTCGAGGTCATTCCGGCCGCGGAACATTACGGCCTGGGGATCATCCCCTGGTCACCACTGCAGGGCGGCCTACTGGGTGGGGTGATCAAGAAGGAGAACACCGGCGTCCGGCGACTCGAGGGCCGCGCGGCGCAGAGCCTCACGGATCATCGAGACGAGATTCAGGCGTATGAGGACCTGGCAGAGGAGGTCGGCGCGGAACCCGGCACGATAGCCCTCGCTTGGCTGCTCACTCGGCCCGCGGTGACCGCACCGATCATCGGTCCGCGAACCCGTGACCAGTTGGACAGCGCACTGTCTGCCGTGGAGCTCAGCCTGTCGCCGGAACATCTGCGCCGCCTCGATGAGATCTTCCCGGGCCGCAAGACCGCACCTGAGGATTACGCCTGGTAGCCAGTCGACGTGGTAAATTGCTTCGGCTTACGATGTAAGTCCAATTGACCTTGAGGTTGGCCAACTCGGGTGACTCATGGTGCGGTGAAGGCCGACTCGCCCCGCAGAATGAGTCCGGCGAGGCCATGAGAAGTCAGCACGATGAAGGGATGATCATGTCACACGTCGAAGATCCCACCGGCCCGGGCCAGGTCGGCGATCCGGCGAACCAATCGATCGCCGAGTTGATCAAGCAAGTGTCGGAGGAGTCCAGCCGGCTGTTGCGTGGCGAACTCAAGCTGGCCCAGGCCGAGATGACCGAGAAGGCCAAGACTGCCGGAGTGGGCATCGGGGCCTTCGGAGCGGCCGCCGTGCTGGGCTGGTTCGCACTGGGCTGCTTCTTGGCCACCGCTATCTTGGCGTTGGCCCTGGTGCTGCCGGCCTGGCTGGCCGCGCTGATCGTCGCCGTCGTGGTGGCCATCGCGGCGGGCGTCGCGGCGCTGTTGGGCAAGAGGAAGGTCGCCAAGGCCGCTCCGCCGGTGCCGACCGAGACGGTGGAAAGTGTCAAGAAGGACGTCGAGGAGATCAAGGAGAGTGTCCGCCGATGAGTTCCACCACACCCGCAGCACCCCCCGACCCGCCGCCCGACGCCACACCGGAAGAGATCGAGGCCCACATTCAGGAGTCGCGTGAGCGGCTGGCCTCGACGGTTGACGCCCTGACGACCAAGCTCGACGTCAAGGCGCAGGCCAAGCAGAAGGTCCACGAGACCTCCGAGCAGGCCAAGCAGAAGGCCCAAGAGACCACGGCGCAGGCCAAACAGAAGGCCCGAGAGGCCTCGGAACGCGTCGGGGCCGGCGCCCAGCAGGCCTACGAGCGGGCGCGCACCACCTCGCCAGCGGTATTAGGCGCGGTGGGCGCCGGGGTTCTCGGGCTGGTGGTGCTACTCGTCGTGCTGCGACGCCGCTCCTCCAACCGAAGCTGAAGACTGACGGCTGACCTCGGCACTCGGGCTCGCTGACCCCCCGTCATCGTGACGTACTACTGGTCGCTCTGCTGGGCCCGTGGTTCACGGGAGGTCGGCGGGTTGTACTAAGAGCGGCATCCGGCTGATCGCCTCGACGATCCGCGCCTCGCGTTTCAGCGGCTGCCGAGCGAAGAAGAGCAGATCGAGCGGATACCACAGGCCGACCCACCCGATGACGAGGAAGACGCCGTTACCGAGCAGGTTCTGCCAGAACTCGGGAACGTCCGGCTCGAGGAACCCCGCGGAGAGCAGCAGCCCGACGAGGAACAGGATCGACCCACTGCCCAGTGAGCGAAGCCCCTGCCGCCAGACCACCTCGGTCTCGCGCTGGACCCGCGCTAGCCGCGCCTCGCAGTACCGTCGAAGCGCGGCGTGCAGGGTCTCGGCAATGCCATCGGTGATCTGCTCCGCGGGCAGCGTGACGACGATGCGAGCCCGCCGCTGCACCCTCGACCGGCCGAGCAGCTCGTTGACGATCTCATCGGCCCCAGGCTCGATCCGCGCATCACGCTCCAGCATCGCTTCGGGCTGGACGCTCAACAGCTCGGCCGGGCGATCCAACGCGACGGTGACGTCCTCGCCGACCCGTCGCGGACGGCGCTCGGCGCCGGCGCTCATGCCGCCCACCGCCTATCCGCGGTAAACGTCACGACGACCGAGCGGTCGTACCCCAATGCGG
>DATEWO010000397.1:0-7560 GCA_035257925.1 Propionibacteriaceae bacterium
GCTGGACGAGACGCTGGCCAAGGACGGCTTCAATGTCGACCAATACCAGCCGGGCCTGGCAGATCTGTGGAAAGGCCAAGACGGTAAGCGTTACGGCCTACCCAAGGATTTCGACACCGTCGCGCTCTTCTACAACAAGAAGCTGGTCGCCGATGCAGGAGTCAAGGAAGCAGACCTGCAGAATCTCCAGTGGAATCCCACCGATGGCGGAACATATGAGAAGACCATCGCGCATCTGACGGTGGATGAAAGCGGAAAGCGCGGAGACGAGCCGGGCTTCGACAAGTCCAAGATCAAGGTCTATGGCCTGGGGCTTGACGGCGGTTCCGGCGGCGGAAACGGACAGACCCAGTGGAGCATGTACACCGGCTCCAACAACTGGACCTACACCGACAAGAACCCGTGGGGCACGCACTACAACTATGACCAGCCCGCCTTCCAGCAGACCATTGGGTGGTTCCGCTCGCTCATCGAGAAGGGCTATATGCCATCCGTTGAAGCGGTCACCGGCCAGGGCGCGTCGGACATCTTCGGCGCCGGCAAGTACGCCATGATCACCAACGGCTCATGGATGACCAACCAGCTCTTTGACCTGAAGGGCATTGAGACCGGGCTGGCGCCGACACCGGTCGGCCCGACCGGCAAGCGAGCCAGCATGTACAACGGCTTGGCCGATTCAATCTGGGTCGGCGCCAAGAACAAGCCAGGAGCGGCTAAGTGGGTCGAGTTCCTTGGCTCGCCGGATTGCCAGAACATCGTCGGCGAGAAGGCCGTCGTCTTCCCGGCTATCCCGGAGGCGACTGAGAAGGCCGAGGCTGCCTGGAAGGCCAAGGGAATCGATACCACGCCGTTCACCATGCAGGTGGACGAGAAGACCACCTTCCTGTTCCCAATCACAGACCATGCATCTCAGATCACCGGAATCATGATGCCGGCCATGGACGAGGTCTTGACTGGCAAGAAACCTCCAGAGTCGCTGACCGAGGCCAACAACCAGGTCAACCAACTGTTCGGGTAACTCGCCAAGGACGCCAGCCGGGGCCTTGCTCCAGCTGGCGTCCCTTTCAACCGCCACGTTCAGGTGCGGCGCGCGGCCCCCACATTTCCCCGCACCCAGGAGACGATGTCGCTCATCGTTGCCCCGGGCGTAAAGACTTGCGCAACGCCCATCTCCGCCAAGGATTGCCGATCCGCGTCCGGGATGATGCCACCGCCGAAGACCACGATGTCGTCAGCGCCGGCCGCCTTCAGCAGCTCCACCACTTTGGCGAACAGCGTCATGTGCGCACCTGAGAGGATCGAGAGCCCAATGGCGTCGGCATCCTCGGCAACCGCCGTGGCGACAATCTGTTCCGGCGTTTGGTGCAGCCCGGTGTAGATGACCTCCATGCCAGCGTCGCGCAGGGCGCGCGCCACCACCTTGGCGCCACGATCGTGACCGTCCAGCCCGGGTTTTGCTACCACGATCCGCAGTGGAGCCGAGGACGGAGACCCGACATCAGATTCCACGACGCCAAACTACTACCGAGTAATATTTCGCCGTGCGGCAGAGTGCCATTGGAGGCATTTCAATCGCAGGGGTTTCGCGGCTCGTGACACGGGAGCTCCCGCACCTGGTGTCCGGACTTGCACTCGAGGCCGCCTGGGCCACCACACACGTCATGATGTATCCGCTCGGCTTGCTGTCTGCGCCGACCCGTGCCACCACCACGCATCGCCGTTACGATCTCAGCGGCCTCAGTCCCGAACAACGCGGGCTCTTCCATTACAACGTGGACGCAGCGGCGACGCCCATCTTGCTGGTACACGGGTTCATCGACAACCACGCGATCTTCACCGTGATGGAACGCGCGCTCCGCCGCCGGGGCTTCCAGACGCTTACCGCCTATGACTACGGCCTGCTCACGCACAACATCCCGCTGGCAGCCGTACGGTTGGGCGAAACCATCGAACAATTGGCGACAGATAGCGGCTACGAACGGATCCACGTCATAGGTCATAGTCTCGGGGGCCTGATCACCCGCTATTACGTGCAGCGTCTCGGCGGCGACAGCCGGGTACACACGCTGGTGACCCTTGGTACGCCGCACCACGGCACCCAACTAGCGAAAGCCGCACCGCTGCTACCGCTGGCGCGCCAACTTGCTCCCGGCTCCCGGGTGATCCGGGAGCTGGCGGACCCGGCACCGGGCTGTCGTACCCGGTTCCTCGCATTCCATAGCGACATCGACCCTCTTGTCGTGCCCAGCAGCAGCGCTCGGCTAGAGCATCCTGACCTGAATGTGCACAACATCGCGGTACGTGGCGTCGGCCATCTGTCGATGCCCCACAACGGACGCATCGCCTTCACCATTTCCCGAGCGTTGCGGCAGCTCGACCATGACGGAGCAGCAACCTTTAACGCTTAGGTCCGACAAAATACGGGCCGAGGGGTTGAGGTTCCGTAACCTGTTTGTTATCTTTCTCGAGTTGTCTGGCCTACTTCGGGGGTCCAGTCAAAGACGGAACTAGATCAGACAAACAGTTGGCGCACTCATCCAGCATGGTTCGCCATTGCTGGATGCCGGATCGGGCTGTGGCTCGATCATGTGCCAGCGCCAGTGAGGATGAGGGAGCTGTCCGGGGAACAGCAGACCGAACGCGAGTGGGATCCAGACGTCAGTGCTGGAGACGCGCCCCAGGCCAGGGCGACCTGGCTGAGATACATATTCGCCGCCTTGTGCATCTCTGGCCTGGGCCTCGTGGTTGCAGTGTCTGTAGGTCTTACGACCAAAGCGCAGACCACCGAGAGTGGTTTGACCGCTCTGCCCGAGACCTCCTCGGCGGTCGTGCTGGCTCCGGAGAAGAAGCAGTCCATCACCAAGACTGGTGCACTCGCCGTGTTCGCTAGGCCGGAGACATCGGCGACCGATCGCCCGGCCAGGACTGCCGACCTCCAGGTCGCCATCGTGAGGGAGCAGGCTGCCCAGCGAGATGAGCTGCTGGCCAGGACAGCAGAGGAGGTGAGCCGAGCCTCGGAAGCGGCCAGCGGTGCTGCGCGACAAGAGAGCCTTACGGATGCGGACCGGGCGAGTCGCAAAATGGGGGCCCGAATCGCGGCTGAGAATCTGCGTCGTGCAATCGCTGCTCGAGTAGCTGCGGCGAACAGGCGGCAGGCCGCGGAAAGCGCGCCAGACAATCATGGGGCGGCTTCCGGGTCAGACCGCGGAAACACCGACAGCGGTTCTGGTGGCGGGTCCACCGGTGGTGGTGGGTCTGGCGGCAGCGGTGGCGGTGGCGGCGGAAATAGCACCGGCGGTGTCGCGCCGGTGCCGGGTGCCGTCATCGGTTCCCACTTTGGCGAGTATGGGAGTTGGTCGCGCTATCACACCGGAATCGATTTCCGCGCCGGTCACGGCACACCGATTCGGGCCGTGAGATCAGGGGTCGTGCTCTACGCCGGCAACTCCGGTAACTGGGCTGGCAACCATGTCGCCATCAAGCATGGGGACGGCATGACCACGATGTCCTCGCACATGTCCTCGATGGCCGTAAGGGCTGGCCAGACTGTGCAGGCGGGGCAGATCATCGGTCGTGTCGGCCAGACCGGCCGTGCATTTGGCGCTCACCTGCACTTCGAGCTCTATCCCGCGGGTGTCAAGTATGGCGACGTATACAAGGCAATCAACCCGCAGCCATGGCTCCGAGCCAGTGGAGTCACGACGCACTGATCTATGTGCAGCTGCTCGCACATCGCGAACCTCAGCGAGCTCTAAATACCGTGCGATGGGCGATGAGCTCGGAACCAACTCTCGAGATCTGCATCACATTGCGAAAAACACGTGTCCAACTTGTCCAGATCAGCTTGCGCTGCGTTATGCATCCGTTATTGTTTCGGACAGCGTCCACCGTTTGAAGTCAAAACGCGGGCCTCCAAGCAGACGATCAAAACGACTTGTGCTGCGGCAGAGGCAGGACTCGGGGAACCTGTCGTCGTACGAGGAGATTTGGAGTGCCCAGCTCGTCGTCAGAGCGCACGTTTGCGCGTCGCGCGTTGATCGAGGACATCAGACAAGACCGGAAAAGCTGGCTACGCCATGGAGTGGCAGCGTTCGCGGTATCGATTCTGGGACTCGGGGTCGCGGGATCAGTGGCTCTGACGGGTGCAGCACAACACACCACGTTGACGGCAACGGTAGCTACGACGGATCTTGCCCAGAGAACGAGTCGCGCGGCCGAGCGGGGCCGCCTCGATCCGGCGAAAATCAAGAGCATTGCTGACCAGCGGGATGAGGAGCTCAGCAAGATCGGTGCGGAGGTATCTGAGGCCTCCATGGACAGATCGGCGGCAGCCCGCGCCAAGGTCCTCCAGAAGCTTTCCGACTCGACGCGGCGTCAGGCCGTACTGCTCGAACGCGGGCAGGCCAGCCGCAGCGTTACACCGCTCCCCGACGCCGGCGCGGGTTCGAGTGGCAGGGGCTGCCTGCCTATTCGAAGTGGCTACAGCATTGCTGCTGGCTTCGGCCAGGTCGGCCCATGGTCGCGATACCACACCGGCCTGGACTTCTCCTCTCCCGTCGGTACCCGATTGCACGCTCCTGCGGCCGGGATTGTCACTAATGCCGGAAGTGGATCGGCCAGCGGCTGGGCCGGCAACTATGTTGCTATCAGGCACGCGAATGGCACCCACACGCTGATGGCTCACATGTCGACCGTCTCAGTCCGGGTGGGCCAGACTGTGTCGGCGTGCCAGATCGTCGGCGCCGTCGGGATGACTGGAAGGACTTTCGGAGCGCATGTCCACTTCGAGGTCTATCCGGCTGGCGTGGAGCCGGGCGATGTCTACAGCGCTATCAACCCACGTCCGTGGCTCAACGCCCACGGAGTCAGCCCCTAGGCCCCATTCACAGGAGCTTAGAGCTTCTCAAGCGGTGCATACCGCAGGGAGAGCCGCTTGAGTCCTGAGGACCCAAAGTCCACATCAGCCATCGCTTTGTCGCCTTCGCCGGAGGTTGCAACAACTGTGCCCATGCCGAACGTGGTGTGTAGCACTCTGTCTCCGGCCACCAGCGACGGGATCTCGCGGGTGGTCGATTTAGCCCCATAGCCGACTGCGTTCCGCCATGTCTGGGTTGCTGTCGCGGAGGTGTTTCGCCAGCTCGTGACCGCAGCTTCGGTACGCCGCCAGTCGACGAGCTGACTCGGCACCTCGTTGAGGAACCGGCTTGGCGGATTGTGCTGGGGAGAGCCCCACGAAGACCTAGCGATAGCTCGTGAAATGTAGAGCCGCTTGCGGGCGCGCGTGATTCCGACGTAGGCGAGCCGCCGTTCCTCCGCAAGCTCGTTGCCAGTGCGCTCCTCAATCGCTCGTTGATGAGGAAAAACGCCGTCTTCACAACCGGTGAGGAAGACCGTGTCGAACTCCAAGCCCTTTGCGGTGTGCAGGGTCATCAAGGTGACCACGCCGGTATCGGTCTCATCCGGAGCGTGGGGAATCTGGTCCGAGTCTGCTACGAGCGCGACTCGCTCCAGGAACGCACCCAGCGACGCATCAGGCTCTGCCGCCCCCGCCGCCAGGTCAGCCTCCGGGTCGAGAGCGGCAGCGACGTCACCTTCGGGCGGCGCGTCGGAGTCGCCGCCCGGAAGCCCGAACTCGTCCAGCTCCTCTTCCGGTACGGTCAGGGTTGCGACGCCAGTGACGAACTCCCGCGCAACTGTGATCAGCTCTTTGAGGTTCTCCAGTCGAGTCTCGTCCTGCGGATCAGTCGAGTCGTGCAGGTCCGCCAGATAACCTGACCGGTCCAGCACGCTGGTCAAGATGGCGTCTGCCGGCACGCCTTCGCCCACCATCGCTTCGTGGTCGTCAAGAAATTTCGCAAAGGCCTTGAGCTGGTTCGCCGACCGGGAGGGCAGACCCGGTATCTCGTCGATCCGGCGAAGTGCATCGCCGAAGCTGATGCCTGCCCGAGCCGCCAGATCGGCCACGGCGCCTTCCGCCCGATCGCCGATCCCCCGCTTGGGAACGTTCAGAATCCGGCGAAGCGATACGTCGTCGGTTCTGTTGGCGACGGCGCGGAGGTAGGCAATGGCGTCCCGTACCTCGCGCCGCTCGTAGAACCGCACCCCACCGACCACCTTGTACGGCATGCCGACCCGGATGAATGCTTCCTCGAAGGCTCGGGACTGGGCGTTGGTTCGGTAGAACACCGCAGTATCGCCGTATCGGTGGCCACCCTCCTCATTGAGCCGCCTGATCTCCGCGGCCACGAACTGTGCTTCGTCGTGCTCGGTGTCAGCGACGTAGCCGATGAGCTGCTCACCGTCGCCGGCAGTGGACCACAGGTTTTTCGGCTTCCTGTTCTCGTTGCGGGTGATGACGGCGTTGGCCGCATTCAAGATGGTTTGTGTCGACCGGTAGTTCTGCTCGAGCAGGATCACCCTCGCTCCGGGAAAGTCCGACTCGAAGTCGTTGATGTTGCGGATGGTCGCACCGCGGAAGGCATAGATCGACTGATCGGAGTCGCCCACCACCATGAGCTCCGGCGGCTGAATGGCCACCACAGCTGAATCGGGTGAGGGATCAGGGGCACAGAGTTCCCTGATCAGGACGTACTGAGCATGGTCGGTGTCCTGGTACTCATCAACAAGCACGTGCCGGAAGCGCCGCCGATATTGCTCGCGAAGCTCAGGAAAAGCCTGGAATAGGTGCACTGTCGTCATGATCAGGTCGTCGAAGTCCAGCGCGTTGGCCGCGAGCAGCCGTCGCTGGTATTCGCGGTACGCCTCGGCGTAGCTCTCCTCCATGGGCGAGCGCGCTCGGGATGCTGCCGACTCATGATCGACGAGCTCGTTCTTGCAACCCGAGACCCAGTTCATGATCGCGCGAACCGGGAAGCGCTTCGGATCAAGATCGAGATCGTGGGCGACAAGCTGCATCAGCCGCTTGGAGTCGGCATCGTCGTAGATTGAGAACGTCCGCGCGATGTTGAACCGGCTGATCTCGGATCGCAGGATCCGGACGCAGGCAGAGTGGAAAGTGGAGACCCACATCAGCTTGGCGCGGTTGCCCACCAGGTCCATCACCCGGCCACGCATCTCGGCCGCTGCCTTGTTGGTGAAGGTGATGGCGAGAATCGAGGCCGGGTGTACCCGGCGCTGAGTCACCAGATAGCAGATTCGACGGGTCAGTACTCGGGTCTTGCCGGAACCGGCGCCGGCCACCACGAGGACTGGACCGCCCTCATGGAGCACCGCCTCCCGCTGCGGCGGGTTCAGTCCTTCCAGCAGCTCTTCGGCGGTCAGTCGAGCTGGCCTAGCCGGCGCCGTACTCGTCATGGCCGCTCGTCGCTGGGACAAGGGCTCGCATTGCCCCCGCAGAGTTTCGTCATAACCCAGCCCACCCTAGACGTCAGCAACGACACCATGTATGACCGCCTGCTCCGCCTGGCGCCAGCGTAAATTGGTCGCTATGCGGGTGCCTACGATCTCGCTCGGCACGCTGTTCAAGCGCGTCGTGCTGGCCGTGGCCGCAGTGCAGGGCGCCACTCTACTCGCCCTGGTGGTCGTCGACTATCGGCGGAA
>DATEWO010000398.1:0-11524 GCA_035257925.1 Propionibacteriaceae bacterium
CGGCAGCTGCCGACACGCTGCGGGGAGCCGGGTTCACTACGAGCACGGCGACGGTGGACGTCGCCTCCCACGAATCCGTCCACGACCTCGCCGCCACTGCCAGCGACCTTGGCGCCGTGACTGATGTGGTGCACACCGCCGGGCTGTCCCCGGCGCAGGCCTCGCCGGAGGCGATCATCGCTGTCGACCTCGTCGGCGTGGCCTTGGTACTGGAGGAGTTCGGCCAGGTCATCGCGGCCGGCGGGTCCGGCGTCGTGATCGCCAGCCAAGCCGGCCACATGATCTCCCCGCTGCCGGCCGAGCAGCACCAGGCGCTGGCCACAACACCCGCTGACGAGTTGCCCGCCCTGCCGTTCCTGCAACCCGACGTCGTCACCAGCTCCGGAGCCGCGTACGCACTGGCCAAGCGAGCCAACATTGTCCGGGTCCAAGCCGCCAGCGTTCAGTGGGGCGACCGCGGCGCCCGCCTTAACTCGATCAGCCCGGGCATCATCATGACCCCGCTGGCCCTCGACGAGCTCAACTCCGGTGCCGGCGAGTGCTACCAGCGGATGATCAAAGCTTCTGCCGCCGGACGGGTCGGCACCCCGGACGAGATCGGAGCCGCCGCAGCATTCCTGATGGGCCGCGACGGCACCTTCATCACCGGTACCGACCTCCTCATCGACGGCGGCGTCATCGCCGCCATCGCCGCCGGCCGCTACCAACTCACCATGGGCGGCTGACGGCCGACTTGGACCGGCCCGCCTCGCTGTGCGATCGAACGAGTTGCGGCAGCCTCAGAATCTCTCTGAGCGCCGCATTACGAGATAGTCCCCGCTTGATGACGGTCCGATGGCTGGAGTCGTCTACGGCTGGGGCTCGGGGCGACTGACCAGGGGTTGGCGACGGCTGGCGACGGTGGGTATTGAACAGGCGGGGCACGTTAGGGGCAGATGGCGCCCGCGGCATCCGGCTAGCCAGTCCGCGGCTTGTCGAATCGGAATGGCACGCTGCCGTCATGGATCGTCTCGATGCATTGCGAATCAAGTACGCACGGGCCCAAGAGCACTGCGCGGCATCGTCCCGCGCCCTCGACCAGTGGGTTGCCACGCTTCCTTACGGGGTACGCGGCGAGGCCGATCCGTTGGGGTGGTTCGTAGTCTGACTGGTCGCCCGAGAGCCTCCGCAGCTCCCTGATGGCCTCATGGCTTAGGACTTCGAGCCGGTACGGCGCTCTAGGGCTTCGATTACGGTTGGGCAGACGTCGATGTTGTAGAGCCTTTCGACGCTTTGCATGCCGCCAGGGCTTTCAGCGTTGATCTCCACGACTTTGCCGCCGATCACATCGATGCCGACGAAGTACATGCCGTCGGCGACAAGTTTGCTGCTCATCGCCTCCACGATGCCGCGTTCCAGGTCACCGATCTGCAGAGGAACCGAACGCCCGCCCACGCTGATGTTGGCCCGCGGGTCGTTACCGGTAGGCACTCGCCGGAAGGCGGCCAGCTTCCCCTTCCGCTGCAGGATTTCTCCCTCGAGCAGGAAGATCCGGGCATCACCGTGCTCGCCGCCGTCGACGAATTGTTGAACAATCGCGTAGCCGTCTTGGAGCACCGCCTCGCTCATCTGCGCAAGATTGGTTTCGGACTCATTGTTGATCATGAACACGTTCCGACCCTTGGCCCCGTACAAAGGCTTCACCACGCAGCGGCCGACCTCGCCGACGAACCGCCCGATCGCATCTGGGTCGCGGGTCACCAGCGATCGCGGCCGGATCTTCTCGGGGAACTCCTCCAGATACAACTTGCTGGTTGCCCGCATCAACGAGACCGGGTCATTCACCACCGTGACCCCTCGAGCCTTCAGCATCTGGCCGAAAACCGCACCCAGCGGACTTGCCCACGGCCGCTGCTGCAAATCCTCGATCGAGTCGTTCCGCAAAAACAACACGTCGAGGCCGTCCAGAACCAACCGTTCAGCCTCGCGGCCCTGAATGCGCGCCATGAAGGTTTCCAGCGTGTCATCTTTATCGAACTCTGCGGCATGGGCTCGAGCCATCAGCTGGCCATTACGTTGCCCCAGTTCCACGTCGCCAAGCCCGACATACCACACCTGATGGCCGCGCTGCGCCGCAGCCCTGGCCAGACGGGTCGTGGTGTACTCATCAATCTCAGTAGCCACATCGTTGACGAAAAAGGCAAGCCTCACCCCGATCCATCTCCCTCATACAAATCGATGACAGATACCCCCGCGCGCAACTTGTCCAACCGCTCACCAGCCCCCGGCACATCCAGCCAGCGTGGACGCACCCACGGTGGCTGCAGCACCTCGCGGTCCAGCGGTTCGAATTCCAGCGGTCTGAGCCGAAGAATGGGGACCGTGCCAAAATCACTTCGTTCGAAGTCCGCCCACGCCTTTGCTGCGTTGACCGGGGTGACGTTGAGCAGCAGAGTCAAACCGCGCTCGATCCCGGTAAGGCGGGCGTCGACATCCAGAGCAGGCGCAAGCTGCTCGGTCGAGGATGTCATCTGACTAATGCCCTCTCCAGTGGGTCAGTCGGTTCGATCGCGGTCGATGTCCGCGTCTGGTGCCGAAGAGAAGAAGTCGTCGGAGTCGAAGCCGATCACCGGGCCGACACCAGGTGGTCCGACTGTGAAATCCACAACCACACGGGCATCGTCAGCTGCGAAGAATTGACTTGGCTGATCTAGAGAAGCGATCTTGTCGTCATCTTCCACGTGAACCTCCTTCAATCGCAGCGGGTAGCGGCCGACCGCCGCTTCCTCAAAGCTCACTTCGATCCACGCCTCTCGCCTGCTGGGCGACAGTTGGCCCCTGGGTGAGAAAGCTGTGGACTTCGTAGGTCGTTATTTCGGGGTCCGGCAGGCCAATTCCGGACAGGCGCGGTTGGATGTCCTCGCGAAAAGTGATTTCGAAATATTGGCGCGATTGCCAAACCTCTGTGACACGAACGCCGTCCAGCGTGCGTCTCGACCACTGAAAGAGGCTTCCGGTCACGCCCGGGCCGCATGGACGGAGCCGCATGCGTTCAAGCAGGTGGTCGAGCTGGCGAAGTGTGGCGCCGACGAAATCCATCACGACAGCAACCACTGCCTCCGAATCGATCGGCTCGGACGCCGGCTCCTGAACAGTACTTTGGACCGCTTCCGTGGGGGAGGCTTGGTCTAGAACAGTCATATCGTGGTGGCCTTCTACTCTCGGTTAGACGTTTGGACTTCGGGTCTCCGGTCGGGATAACCGTGTCCCAGAGGACCGCGGGCAGCGGAGCCGGGCCGAATGTCCCCACGCGCTCCGCCAGCCGTCGGTGCTTCCACCGTTGAAGACGCCTACCAGCGGCCACCATGACGCGGCTGTTCATGCAAGGCCGGGGTCGTCGGCTACGACGATAGCGACTCGCTGCCGGATCGGGGTCGGTGCGACCGTTCGTGTCAACTGGGTGTGCGCCCGTGCCTGTTGGTGCGCTCCCTGCCCACAGCGGTGGCGAAGCGGTCCGCTTCGGGCGTGTTGACGACAAGAACTGACATGCCGTGATGCGGGCTCAGGCTGATCGGAAAGGTGGGCCACTGATCAACCGGGCCGAGCCTTTTCTTGGAGAACATATCTATTGCCATGGCGCCCGGGTGGAGATGTTCGGAGACCACCTGGTCAGATATCTGATGGCTCGAGAAGTTCAAGGCGGTTACCTGAATGGGCCCGCTATCAAGCCGATGAACCATAACGAGCAGAGCCTTGTTGGACACGGCGGGTATATCGATCTGCGTACTGGTGGCAATTCCGTAGCGGCGACGGATCGCCAGAATATCGCGCAGCCGCGACACGAATGAATTTTCGTTCTTCAGTTGCTTAGGTAGTGATCCATAAAGGCTCCGGCCACGGGGCATCTTCGATGATGATTCGCCTGCTTGCGGCTGATAATCCATCAAGTCGTACGCGCCGCGCTGGATCCAGCGAGTGTCACCAGTGCGCAGAAGATGTGCAATTTGAGATCGCTTCAGCGTCAGCATCCCGCAGACGTCCCAGCCTGAGAAAGCAAATACACCAGGCTGCCACGCGTTGAACATGGCTAGCAACACGTGCGCCTGTGTGACCTGCTCGATTACCTCATGGTCAAGTATCGATATGTCGGTGATCCCCAACGAGGCAGTAATGATAGTTGCGGTCGTGGACGCTATTCCGTTAGTCGTGAAGATGTCGTTGTACGACGCGGCGGCGCCGGTAAGCCGCTCGATAAGCTCCGCACGAATTCTGATCGCCAACTCCGCACCGGTCACGTCGGTGCCACGGAAATGGAAAATGTCGTCTCGGTGCGTTGCGGCGAAATGCACCAACTCATAGGTCAACTCGTCGTGATTTTGGAGGGCATGCACCAAAGAGATTGGTTGCAGGCCCATCCGGAGGGCAGTGCTCAGAGTGAGACGCAAGAACTCGGTGTCGCCGGTAGCCAAAGCATGGTGGTACGCCGGGCGGCTGACATAGTCGTAAGAGAGATCAGCGCCGAGCTCGCTGGTGTTCTTGATGTCGTCGATGGCCAGGTTCAGCTCCTGGAATGTGAAGCCGCCGACCTTGCGCACCATGCTCGCGATCATCTGGTTGGCGGCCTCCGAGAGGGGATGTCCTTCCGACCAGGCGGGAGCGCCGCCTTCGGCGCTCTTCTCCACACCGAGGAAGCCGTTGGCATCCAGCCTCAACGCACCGGCCCCAAGGTCATGCAGCGCGTGCAAAGCGTCACCCATCACCAGCCGCATGCCGGCGCTCGTGGGGTCCAGCCAGTTGATCGATGGCTGACCATCCTTGAAGTAGTGCAAATACACCCAGCGACGGTCCACCCCGTCTACACCAGTGACGACCGCGGTGGCGCTCCAGTTCGTGTCTTTGACACCCGGCTCATGGAAGATAACCCGCTGCATCTTGCCGATGATGTAACCGGCCTTCGCGAGTCGATCCTCGGCCTCCAGATCGAGGTTGACCGAGTCCTTTCCTTGTGGAACCGGAGGCAAGAGATGCCAGTCCTCGGGCGGGATCTCCACCATGTGGTAGATGCCCGGATAGTCACCAACCTTCATCTCCGCCAGACGAAAGTCGGCACCCTTGCCCGTGTGGCCCGGCACGATGTCATCGATGATGGTGCCTCCGTGCGCGGCCGCCACCTCACACATTGACCGGAACTCCACCTCAGTGCCGAATGCCTCATCGATCCGAGTGCTGATTCGGTCGAAATGCCCGTCCACGCTAGGTGTCACGTCCCAACCAGAGATACCACCGGCCCGCTTGACTGGTCCGGTGTGCACCGCGTCGACCCCGATAGCCTCAAATAGCCGCCACAGGTCCTCATCCGCCAACATGCGGAGGAACGACTCACCGGCCCTCGTGATCATCGAGATGGGGTACGCCGTGAACCACACGGACGCCTTTTGGGTTGCAGCCCGGGGATTCGATTGAGCGAATGATCTTTGGGACATACCACCCGAGCCGGCGAACTGGGAAGCAACCGCCGCGCCGCGTGCCAGCATCGACTCCTGCTGTAGCCATTCGACGTAGCCTCGATCTATAGCGCTGCCGCTCACAACCAGCTCTCCCCGTTCTCCAACTAGCCACGTGGTGCTGCTAGCCCACTCGACGTTCAATGGACTCGCCGATTACCAGGCTCAGGCCCACCCCGCACCAGACCAGCATCCAATTCTGTCGCCATCCGCTCCGTCGTTAGACCGACTTCGGATCTATTGAGGGGCGCGCAAGGGCAATCCACTCCGCCCCCATAGCCCAAGACTGAAGACGCTTCGGTTTGGGGGGCGTGACGTGGGTCGTCGATACTCAGGACTTCGCGAGATAGCCGCGCCGCGTCATCTCGTACGTGGCCAGCACCTCGACCAGAAAGTCGCCGGCAGTGGCGGTCAAGCCGTCGAGCTCCTCGGGGCTGCCGGTGCCGAGGACTTCGCGGAGGACGTCATGGTGCACTTGCACAAGATCAAGAATGGTTAGTCCGTCCACGACGGCGGACCGGCCGATCTGGTAGCCGGCATCAAGCGCAGCCTCATCCCGGTTCGGGAGATACCGCAAAAAGGCCGCCCGGTAGTTGCGGCGTAGGCGCTCTAGGGCGTTCACGAGCGGAAGTGTGGTTCGGTGCCGTCCGGCGCAGGCAGGCTATGCGTTCCGCCGAGGTAGGCCAGGCCTTCTTCGAGGTCGAGTGCGGTGTGTACGGTGCCGGTACCCAGACCAAGGGCGACCATCGAGAAGGCGACGTCCGGCTGGATGCCGACGATCACGGTTTCGGCCCCCCGCAGTCGCGCCATCTCGGCGAGAGTACGGAGCGTCCGCGCGCCAAAGGAATCGAGAACGTCCAGAGCAGCCACGTCGATGATCACGCCGCGGGCGCGATCCCGGCCTATCTGCTCGATCAAATTCCGCTGGAATCGCACCATCTCGGAGTCATCGAGGGCGGTGTGAATTGACGCGATCAGGTTGTCGCCCTGTCGCAAAATCGAGACCAGCCCCGGCCCTTCGTCCACTATCCGGCTGTTCCGTCCTGCTCCGAGTTGTAGCCGAGCAGGCGCTCGGCTTCTTCGAGACCGCCCTGCAGATCACCGATCGTGTGCATCTTGCTTAGGTCGACGCCGATCGTCACCAGCGTCTGGGCAATCTTCGGTGAAAGCCCGGTAATGATGACGCTGGCGCCCATCAGACGTGACGCATCCACGGTCCGCACAAGGTGATTGGCTACTGCCTCGTCGACCTCCGGCGCCCCGGTGACGTCGATCACCACCACCCTCGCCCGGTGAGTGCGGATACCGGTCAGCAACTGCTCGGTCAGCTGACGCGCGCGTTCGGTGTCGAGGATTCCGATGATTGGCAGGATCAGCAGCTGCTCCCGGACAGGCAGGACCGGCGTGGACAGCTCACGGATGGAGTCCTGCTGCTGTCGAATGATCCGTTCCCGTTCCTCCACAAAACTGACGGCCACGGTGTTGGCGATCCGGTTCGCCGCGGGCTCGTAAGCATCGAGTACCCGGTTCAGGAAATCGAAGTCTCTTTGGTACTTCTCGAACAGCGATCGGGCGAGTACGTCGCGTAGCAGCAGCACGATGCTGACGACCTCGTGCGTCTCGACGCCGCGGGGAATGATGCGCTCGGAGAGATCGCGGGCATAATCCTGCAGGGCTTCCACGCTGCCCGTTTCGAGGACCTCGACGTAGTTATCGTAGACCGAGGTCGTTTCGTCGGTCGTCTCCTGCGGCGTCATCGCTTCGAGGAGGTGGGCCCTGTCAATCCGGTTTGCCCACTCTTCACGTAGCCGGCTGCGATGCTCACGCAGGTGCGCGACCAGCTGGGGTAACAGTTCGTCCTCGTCTACGCGATCGATGGCAGGGGAAGCATCCGCTAAACGCTCAGCCGTGGGTGAATCCTGGGTCATGGTCATCCTTCCGTTCGCCACTTGGTCATCGTCACGGTCGTGCCAACGTTGATCTCAGATGTGAGCGTGAACTCATCCATCAGGCGGCGGGCACCGGGCAGGCCCAGCCCCAGACCGTTGTAGGTGCTGTAGCCGTCCGCGAGCGCCTGGTCGATGTCCGGAATGCCAGGCCCACTATCCCGGGCAACAATCCGGATACCCGGCCGCGGCTGGTCTACGAGCTCGATGTACACCTGGCCCTTGGCGGCGAAGCGCACAATGTTCCGAGCTATCTCCGACACGGCAGTTGCGATCAGGGTCAGGTCGGTCCGCGAGAAGTCGAGCCTGGTTGCCAGCTCCCGTGCGCTCTTCCTGGCCCGCACTACATCGGCATCGTGCTGGATGCGAATCGTGATCTCGTTCTCGCCTTCCGGCCGTCGTTCGAGAAGCGGCTCGCTGAGCTTGGCACACAACTCACACTCCAAGACATGCCGGGCGGCATCGACCTCGCGCTGACGACGCCGATCGCCCCCCGATATGGCATACAGCACGGGACGGCAACGATCGGTCGGCGGTTCGGCGTCGTGCAGAGCCAGCAAATACTCCACCCGCATACGGGCCCGCGTCCGGTTGAGCTGGGCCGCCACGGCGCCGGCTGTCGTATTGAGTTCAGTCGCTAGGGATCTCATGTCCTGCCCGGACACCTCATGGGCCAGCAGCGTCTGTTGCTCCCGTTCAGAAAGATGCTCGAGCGCAGCGGAGACCGCCGCGCGCTCCTCTTCTTTGAGGAGTCGCTCATCCGGAGCGTCGACGTGGTCCATCCCGACTACGCGGTGCTGGTTTCGCCGCTGGGTGTCCTGCGACCGCCACATCGAAGCAATCACGTGGCGCGCCGTCGTAATGGCGTACGGCTCGAGCATCCCCGGCTCGATGCGGTTTGCGGCAGCCAGCACCTTGACGAGCGTCTCTTGGACCAGATCCTCAGCAGCCGCTTCATTTCCCACCCGAGAGAAGACGATCCGCCGCAGCATCGGCAACAGCGACGCGACATCGGGCGCGGCGTCCGAGTCCGGCCGAGCTCCATCGAGCTCCGCACCCTCCATGACTGGAACACTACGCCCGATCACCCGAGCGGTATTCGCTGTAAACATCGGCACAGGCCTGCAGCATGCGATTCATATACCTCGGCGGGTCGGGCACTCGGGCAGAAACTTGTGAATGGTGCTCGATTGGCACGTCGGTCGGCCGGGCGGTGGACCACCTCTGCATTCAACCTCGAAACCATCCTGGAGAGCCGGGCGCGCGCTCGAGTCCGCATTCATGAAACCTGGGTTTACCAGTCGTAGGAACGCGATCGCCACCTTGACACTCGTCTCCTAACGGTGGTGGCACGCGCTGCCCGTCCGAGAGGCCCTGCGGATGCTCGACCAAGCCGTCACCGACTACATCGATGCCTGGATCGCCGCCTGAAAGTCGGCTCAAGTGTCAACCCTCGAGCGACCAAGGATCGCAAGTCCATCAGTTCCTCGCGTACTCCTGCGCCCCTCGAGTTCTGACGGGGCGCTAACGACTCAGCGATGCACCTCCTCTCGCTCCCGCGTCATGAACGGGTTGCCCAGGCGTTTTCAGTGCGTAGGGACGTGCACATCGAGTAAGGAGCAATCATGCGTATCAGCAGAACCCAGATGGAGAGTCTTGCGACCTCGGGAGGCAACGTCGTCGCTGCCGACGGTCAGAAGATTGGCAGCATCGGTCAGGTCTATGTAGACGGCTCGACCGGCGAGCCAAGCTTCGTGACCGTAAAGACCGGCCTCTTCGGCACCGCGGAGAGCTTCGTCCCATTGCAAGACGCGACCGTGACCGGCAGTGACATCCGCGTGGCATACAACAAGACCGAGGTCAAGGACGCTCCACGAGTAGACCCCGATGAGCGGATCACACCCGAGGAGGAGCAGCGGCTGTACGCGCACTACGGCATCTCGAGTCCTCGCGGACATACCTCCGGGACCGAGAGGACCGGACCATCGGACACCGGTGGCTACGGCCCCAGTAGCAACGACACTTCCGGTGCGACAACCGACGACGCGATGACACGGTCAGAAGAGCGGCTCAAGGTCGGCACCCGAAAGGAAGAAGCCGGACGGGCGCGGCTCCGAAAGTATGTCGTGACCGAAAATGTCACCCAGACTGTTCCGGTGAGCCGCGAAGAGGTCCGGGTCGAGCGGGAGCCAATCACTGATAAGAACGTCGGCGCTGCCCGTTCCGGCCCGAATATCAGTGAAGAGGAGCACGAGGTCGTCCTGCACCAGGAGCGTCCGGTCGTGGAGAAGGAGGCTGTTCCGGTGGAGCGGGTCCGGCTCGGCACCGAGACGGTGACCGACCAGGAGACTGTCTCCGAAGATGTCCGCAAGGAGCAGATCGACACCGACCTCGACCGAGGCCGAACCAGGCGCCGATCCGACCGCTGAGCCCGCCGCGCTTCAAGGAGAACCTGCAAGGTAGGAGGCTGAGCGGCTCGAGCCGTCGAGTACCTCCTGCGTAATTACGGGTAGTAACTAAATTCGGGGATCAAGCCGAGGGAGCCGATCACTGTGCGGATCCCATCCCCTGGCCTACCGGCGCTCCACTCCGGACCGGTCGGCCACGTGACGACTTTGGAGGAAACCAATGACGAGATCTAATCCGGTGTCCTGGCTCGCGCACCACGCTCGGCGAGGCGTCACCGATCTCCCCGGGAACATCGTGTGGGCGGCCGACACCGTGCTGAAGAAGCCGGCCAAATCTGCCGGGAGGACGCTCCAGTCGGTGGGACACCAGGCGGCATCCGCCGTTGCCGAGGTGAATCCGTTCGCTGATGACGCCGACGGCCGGGTCGACGCAGCCCTGGAGCGCGCCCAAGAGCTCGAGGCGCAGGCTCGGGAGAAAGCCGAAGACGCGAAGGAGCGAGCGGAGGCAGCCGCGAAGGTCCAAGCCGGCGGCGACAAGCAGATCGACGCAGCGCGGGATGAAGGCGAACGCGAGATCGCCGACGTGGTGGCCGAGGCTCAACGAGAGGCTGACGAGTACGTGGCCGCGAAGCGCGCCCGGGCGGAGAAGATCGCTGCCAACCACGTCGCCGCGGTCGAGGCCGACGTCGCCGAGCAAATAAAGCGAGCCAAGGACGAGGCCATGAAGGCGCACGCCAAGGCCGAGCAGGCGATCGAGCGGGCACGTGATCAGATGAAGCAAGCTCGTGAGCTGGCCGAGGCGGCCGCAGAGGCTGCGCGACGGGCCGCCGATGAGGCCCGCGCTCGGGCCGAACGCCTATCTGAGCAAGCCGACGCCCAGGCCGCCGCTGCCCAGCGCAAGGTCAACGAGGCCAATGAACGACGTGAGTCCGTGCCCACCGAGGGCCGGAAGCTGGGCACAGATGCTGATACACGTCCGCTGGCTCTCGACGACATGACCAAGGAGGAGACATGATGTACAAACTTTTTGGCAAGAAGACAATTATCGATCGTCTTGGAGAGGCCGTCGGTCTAAAGCCGAAGCGCTCGAGCACGGCACTGAGGTCGGGACTTGCTGCGGCGGGTGCACCCGCCGGGCTGGCCGCCGTGAGCGCCGTGGTCTCTGCACTGCGGGACCGCCAGAGCGATGGAAAACGCGATGGTCGGTAGGAAGACTCTCGGCCGCGTCGTCTTCTTCGGTCTGGGCTACCTGGCAGGCACGCGGGCCGGTCGCGAGCGGTACGCCCAAATCGAGGCCGGCTTCAAAGCCGTGATTGACAAGCTTCGTGCGCGCTATGCCGAGAACGCGACGAGTACGTCGTCATCGCCGTCGGGACGGGATGGATACAGCGACATCAGGCTCGGCGACTGATAGACGGCCACCATGCTGATCGAGATCCGTCTCCTGGCCCGGGTGTTCCGAATCCCACTCTTGCGTGTCGAGGGCGTCGTCGCCTTGCGGGACGACGATGCTCAGCACATATCGATGGCCCGAGCCGCTGCGCGGCCGAGGTTGATCGACACGATGCCCGGGAATGTCAGAGGTGCGATCGGCCGCGCGCCACTCGGCCGGGACCTTGCCGAAGCCGAAGCGATCATCTCCGGCATCGACCGATCGGGATCTCAGTGATGGATGAAGGATGGGACT
>DATEWO010000399.1:0-11612 GCA_035257925.1 Propionibacteriaceae bacterium
TGCGAACTGCCGCATATCGAGTGCGTGAACTCAAGGGCTCCACCTGGGACGCGATCGGACTTGCGGTCGCGGCTCTGGTACGCACCATCGTCAGAGACCATGGCCGAATCGTTCCCGTTTCGGTCCGCGTCGCCGATCGGCTCTGCGCCAGCTTGCCCTGCGTGCTCGGCCCCGACGGTGCGGGCAAGCCACTTCACCCGAGGATGGACGAGCAGGAGGCTGCTGCGTGGGAGCGAAGTCTCGAAGTGCTACGGCAAGCCTTGACAGTGCTGCCCTGATGTCGACGAGTGACGCCAGGCACCCGCTAGGGTCGCACCAAACTGATGCCCGAGGAGCGAAGCTATGAACGGCCATGTGTACGGACTGACCGAGATCGTCGGCACGTCGACTCAGGGAGTGGACGACGCCATCCGCGCCGGAGTGCAGCGCGCGGCTCGTACGCTCCGAGGCCTTGATTGGTTCGAGGTCACCGACATTCGCGGGCACCTCGCGGATGGCGAGATCGAGCACTTCCAAGTGACACTCAAGATCGGGTTCCGGATGGAGGAGCCGAAGCGGACCTGAACGCCTTCGCGCACGCTAGTCGCCAGCCATCTGAACCAGCGGCGTGACCACATCAGCGGGCGAGGGCATTGCGGCGATCTCATCACGCAGCCGGGCAGCGGTCTGGCGCTCAGGCGCATCACCGAGTAAAGCCTGCACCGCTTCGCCAATCGCACCCGACTGCTGAGCATCGTTGGGCAACGCGCGAGCCGCACCCGCGGCCGTCAGGATCTCCGCATTGAAGAACTGGTCCGCACCCTGCGGCAAGAGCAGCTGTGGCAGCCCGACCTCAAGGGCGCTGAGCACCGTGCCCGTCCCGCCATGGTGCACGATGAGGTCGACCAGCGGCAGCACGGCTGACTGGGCTACAAATCGCTCGACGTACACGTTGTCCGGCAGCTCGCCAAGCGCGGCAGGCTCACCTTCCGGCCCGACGGTGACCAACACGTCCACATCGAGCGCCGCAATCTCAGCCATCGCGCGGCTGAGCACCTCGACGGCACCGAACGCAACAGTGCCCAGCGTGAGATAGACGCGAGGTCGGGTTCTCTTCGCGGTGAGCCACGGCGGCACCTCAGCGCTGGATTCGTTGTATGCCACCGAGCGGATCGGGATGGTGACGGTCTCATCGTCGCCCGCCCGGCGGATTGTCGGCGGCGCGGGGTTGATCAGTGCTGCTGCGAGCAGGCCATTCCCCTCCGGCAGCGTCCGGCCACGCTGCAGCCAGGTGTCGCGTTGGTAGCCAACCGTCGCAGTGTGCAGCGAGCGGTAGATGAAGCTCACCAGGCCGATCGAATACGCCACGGCTGGAATGCCGAGCACGCTCGCCGCCACCCCGGCGCCGGTGTTCATCGCCTCGTAGATCACCAGATCAGGCCGCAGCCGCTCACATTGTTCGATCATTGTCGGGGCAACGGCCTCGGCGGTCACGTCGGCGAACATGGCCATGCTGAAGTCCTGATCGTGCAGCTCGGGATGGCGCCTTCTGGCTTCCTGAATCGCCCAGTCCAACTCGAGGTCCGGCGGATACCCGGGAACGGTGGGCAGCGGCAAGCGTCCGAGGAACGGCTCACCGGTGGCAATCACGACCTCGTGACCGGCATCGGCAAACGCCAGCGCCAGCGGCATCATCGGATACAGGTGCCCGTACGCGCCCAGCGACGCGAACATGATCTTCACCCCGCCATGCTCTCAGATGGCGATGCAGCTCAACCCAACCAGACTCGACACGTCACGCAACCAGGCTGCGATCATGAACTTCATGCCCACGCTGCCGCTATCGCCCGATGAGTTGCTGACCACGACCCGCACGGTGCGCAAGCGCCTGGATCTCACCCGTCCAGTGCCCCTCGATCTCATCCGCGAGTGCTTGGAAGTGGCACTGCAAGCGCCCTCGGGCTCCAATCGACAAGGTTGGCATTGGATGGTGATCACCGACGAGAGCCGCCGTCGAGTGATCGGCGACTACTATCGCCGGTCCGTCATGTCATACCTCAACTCATCAGGCTCAGCTGCCGCGCTGTTCGCCGACGATCCGGAGCGCAGCGCAGTACAAAGACGAGTGGGGGACAGCGTCGCCTATCTTGCCGAGCACATGGGTGAGGCACCGGTGCTGGTCATTCCGGGTATCCATGCGCCACGCCTGAGAGCTGCCAACCAAGCTGGCCTGTGGGGATCGTTACTCCCCGCGGCATGGAGCTACATGCTGGCGGCTCGTGCTCGCGGATTGGGTACGGCCTGGACAACTCTGCACCTGAAGTATGAAGAGGAGATCTCCGAACTCCTGGGGATCCCGCCCGACATCCGGCACGGCGCCCTCATTCCCACCGCTTACTACACCGGCGATACGTTCAAGCCGGCACCGCGCCAGCCGCTCGACGAGGTGCTGCACATCAATGCATGGTGATCATGAGCCGGTGAGGAATCGGTCGGTCTCATCGGCGGTCGGTGACGTTGCCGGACCGCGACGAGTGACGGTTAAGGCCGCTACGACATTGGCGCGCCGGGCCGCAGCCTGCGCGTCGCGTCCGGCCGCTAGTCCCGCAATGTAGGCACCGAAATGAGCATCCCCTGCGCCGGTCGTGTCAACGAGAGTGACAGGTTCGCCGGGCACATGGAGGACCCCGGTACCTGGCTGCGCCACCAGGCAGCCCGACATCCCCATCCGGACCACGACACTTCCGCGCGGCAGCCGAGCCAGCAGCGCCAACGCTGCCTCTGTAGCGTTGGCGCGACTGGTGGCCAACGAGGCTTCTCGTTCATTGCAGCTCCACCAGTCGACTCGCTGGCGTACCACGTCCACGACTTGGTCTGGCAGGGTGTGACCGAGCGGCCCAGGGTCGTAACACACTGTGGTCTCTGGTGAGAGTCGGCGAAGCCGCTTCAGAATGGCTTGTCGATTCGCCTCGTGCAGCAGCCCGTAGCCGGAGATGGCGAGAGCGTCGGTGGGGCGGATCTCGACATGATCAAGGCGCTGACAGGTGACCCCGGCTTCGGCACCAACCGCGGTGACGAAGGTACGCTCCCCGCTCGCTTCCACCAGCACGATGTCGAAGCCGGTGTCTCGTTGCTCGTCCGCAGCGGGAAGAAGCGCCGCAATGCCCTCCGCCTGCAGCGCCCGACGGGCTAGATCACCAAAAGGACCATGACCGAGCGCGCCGGCGTACGCCACCTCCATGCCCTGCCTGGCCGCCGCAGCCATCAGGTTGAAGCCGCCACCGACCTCGAGCATCCCTCTTGAGGCGAGCACGTCGCCGCCGCGTTCCGGCAGCTCCGGTACCTCGGCGACAATGTCGATGATCACGTTCCCGACGCTGACCAACCGGGTGATCATGGACCGGCGCGCAGTGCCAGCAGCTTCTCGGCGAGTACATCCAGATCCAGCTCGTTGGTCTCGCGTACCGTCTGTACGGCGTCACTGGGCCAGCCATCCATGCCATGACAGGCGCCTGCGATTGCTCCAGCCATCGCAGCAATGGTGTCGCTGTCACCGCCGAGTGAGGCTGCTGTCAGGCATGCCTGCCATGGATCATGGGGATGCAGTGCGAGCACCGCGAATGCGGCTGGTACCGATTCCTGTGTGGCCAGGCTGGTGCCGACCAGCTCGACGACATCGCCTACCGAGCGGTCATGATCATTTGTGTCGACCAGCCCGATTGCCCATGCGATCCGGCGGGCAACTGCAGCGCCGGCCACCCATTGGCCTCGTCGCTGCCCCATCTCCGCAGCCCGGATGGCGAGGATCGTAGCCTCGGCTACGGATGCCCCGTCGATGCCGGCACTGACCGCGGCTGCCACCGCCGCCGCACCGGCAATCGCTACACCGGTGTGGTGAGTCACCTGGGATGCCTCCACGACAAGATCAACAAGCGCATCAAGATCATTAGCGGAGATGATCAATCCAACAGGAGCGATCCGCATTGCCGCCCCATTGGTCGCTCCGAAGCGCCCGACCTCATCCAGTGGGCCACCTGCTACGAGTGCGGCAACCGCCGCACTGCTGGAAGGACCGAGCAGATCCAGTGATCCGCGTTCCCGCGCGCGCTCCGCCCAATTCAACAACCGACGCGCGAGATCCTCGCTGTCGACATGACCACCGCCGACGAGCAGAGCGTCGGCCAACAGCAGCGCCTGCTCCGTGTCGTCGGTGATCGAGCCGGCTGGCAGCCCCGCTGCGATCATGTGGTCTGCTGGCGGTTCGCGAAACCCGTCGAGGACGCCGAAGCAGGCAGCGACCTCTTCATGCGACATCAGCTGAGTCGGCATGCCGAGCGCGTCCCCAATCGCCACGCCATACAGGGCGCCCTGCGCCCGGTCGACGGCCGTACTCATCGGCCCACGGATGCCAGGATGTTATCCACCTCGGCAATGTCGATCATCGGGCTGTAGAGCGCCATAGCGTCGAGGGCACGACGGTGGTCCGCGTCGGTAACCCCAACGCACGCATCGGCAGCCACCGTCACATGTACGCCGGCGTCGGCTGCCGCGAGTGCCGTGGAGAGTACGCAGCAATCGGTGGTGACGCCGGCAAGCACGATGGCATCAGGGTTGCCGAGTGCGCGGTCGGTCTCGGCGTCCCACTTGCCGAAGGTCGTTCGATCGACAGCCGTCGCCGGGATCGATACGAACTCATCTGTGAGCTCATACAGCGGCGCGTTCACCGGATCGAGAGCAAACGGCCACTTCTCGTAGTAGGTGATCCAAGAGCCGTTCGGCTGATCGGGCGGCAAGAACCGGGTTAGACAGACACGGGAGTCGAACGCGCCCAGCAGTCGCTGAATCCCAGCAGAGGCCGCCGCGTACCCCGGCGTGGCCCATTCACTGCTCGGTTCAGCGAAGATCCGCTGCATATCGATGATCATCAGCCAGCGGTTGGTGGCATTCTCGAAGGGTTCTGGCATGCTCTCGCTCATTCGGCAGTTGCCGCCTCCTGGTCGGCCTCAGAGAGCGGTTGATCTTCCTGCGCTCGTACGGTCCGGCGCCCCAGCAAGAGCGTCCCGACGAACCCGATGAGCAGTGCCGCGAGCACACCGAGGTTCGCGTACGCCCAGGAACCTTCCCGACCGCCCAGCCCTAATGGACCAAGCAGATAACCCTGCCAGGCCAGCCAGTCCGCGAAAGAGTTGGTGACCAGCCCCCAACCAACGACGGCAGCGATCAGCATCAACACAACAGATACGGGGCGGACGCTGCCGTAGCGGCCATGAGCATCCAGTAGCTCCGAGCTCGCGTACGTCCGACGGCGCAAAGCGAAGTCGCCGAGGAAGATTCCGCACCAGGCTGCGATCAAGACGCCCAAAGTGATCAAGAACCCCTGGAACGGGCCGATGAAGGTGTCGGCGATGAACACCAGATAGATGGACCCGGCGACCATCAAGACGCCGTCGATGGCCGCAGCGACGAATCGCGGCACCGGCAGGCCTGCGCTCAACAGGGCGAGACCTGAGGAGTAGATGTCGAGGACGGCGCCGCCGACGAGGCCAAGTACCGCGACCAGTGCAAAGGGCACCAGGAACCAGGTGGGGAGCAGCGTGGTCAGCGCGCCGATCGGGTCGGTGGCAACGGCCTCACTGAGCTCTTGCGACGAACCCGCGAGCATCAGCCCGAAGATCAACAACACCACCGGACCGAGGGAGGCACCGAAGGTGGTCCAGCCCACAACTCCGGCGTTCGAGGCATGCCGGGGCAGGTAGCGGGAATAGTCGCCTGCGGCGTTGACCCACCCCAGCCCGAAGCCGGTCAACATGAAGACGAAGGCACCGATCAGCTGCGGAATCGGGCCTGCCGGCAACTCGGCGAGCGTAGCGAAGTTGATGTCGGAGGCGACGAGGACCATGTAGACGACAGTGAGTACCGCGGTGATCACCGTGATCGACATCTGCAGTTTCATGATGAACTCGAAACCGAGCACTCCGCCGATGATGATGAGGGCGGCAACCAAGACCAGCGCGGCGAGCTTGGTGAGGAAGCCCCCGTGCCATCCCAGCCTGGTGAAGACGGTAGCGGTGGCCAATACCGCAAGTGAGGCGAGAACGGTCTCCCAGCCGACCAGCAGCAGCCAGGAAATGCCCGATGGCACCCGATTGCCGTTGACGCCGAACGCGGCGCGGCTCAGCGTCATCGTTGGCGCATGTCCGCGTTTTCCGGACAAAGAGACCAGGCCGCAGAGCAGGAATGAGATGACGATGCCGACGACTCCGACAACGACTGCTTGCGGGAACGAGATGCCGAAGCCGAGGAGGAAGGCGCCGTAGCTGATCCCGAGTACCGAAATGTTTGCGGCAAACCACGGCCAGAACAGCTCACGCGGCCTGCCGCGATGCTCACTGACGTGAATCGAGTTGAGGCCGTTCTGCTCGACCTCCAGCGCTCGAGGTGCTGGAGCGGGGAGATCGACGGGCGTTTCGTCGGCTCGTGTCATGGCCGGACCTTTCAAGAAAAACCTCTGGAACCGATCTTCCCGCATTTGCCGCCTGTGAAAACCCTCAGCTGAGCCGATGGATGTCAGGGTGGGCCGAAGATGAGTTCGGGGTAGTCGTCCGCGGCTCCATCGAGCAGCGGCGCTGCTGCACCGTTGAGGTGCCTGGCAAAGAATGAGAGCAGTACGTCGCAGGTGATCCGCCACATCCGCTCCGGTTGGATCTTGATCGCATCGAGTGAGGGCTTGACGACTGACGCATCGGTCACTGGTAGGAAGGGCACATCCATGAAGCTCACATGGCTCGCGCCGCTGATTTGTACGGTGTAGCCGAGTTGGGCGCGCTCTTGAAGATTCCGCCAGCCGCCGATCGTGATCGCCTTTTCCGCCTCGAACCACGCGACGTCAGGCGCCGCGCCGGCCTTGACTGCATCCTCGCCCGTTCTGGCGAACTCGGGATGCTCGGCCAGCACCTGCAGCGCAGGCCGGTCGAGGACGACCGTATCGACGTCAGTCCACAATGCGCCGTCCAGATTTGCCGCCGCCCGGCAACGTTGATCCGTCCGGCACCACTCCAGCGCGGCGTTACCGCCGAAGGAATGTCCGAGCGCACCGAATCGGGTGAGATCCAGCCGACCGGCGAAACGCTCCGTCGGATCTGCGTTCAGGTTCACCAGCTGGTCGGCAACCGATGCGAGATCGGCTGCCTTGTATTCGCACACGGATGCGCGCTGACGGAAAATCTCTGCGTGCGAGCCTGCTTGCGGGCCTAGTGCCCCACCGAGGGCAGCTGGGTTCATCGGCACGACGCGGCCATCGGCGAACGCCGTCACCGTCGCCTCGTAGGTATGGTTCACGCCCACGACGATGAAGCCGTGGCTGGCCAGCTCCTCAGCGATTGCGCTCAGCAGCAACGGTGTAAAACCGCTGGGCGAGAGCAGCAGTACCGGGTACGCAGCGCTGTCGGCTGCAACGGCCGCCTCGGGTACCGCATGCGAACGCAGGCCAGCGACAGTGAGCCCGAGGAAGTCGGCGGTGGGCGCCCACGGCAAAGGAAGGTACGGCGCGAACTCGGCGGCCGGTTGTGGACTAGCCGGATACCAAACGAACACCACCAGTTCCCGGCGAGCCTCGGGGTTGCTCGCATAGATGTCGAACCGAGCGGAGTCGACCCAGTCGAACGACACCCGGCCCACCGGGTGGGGTCCGGTAGGTTTCGGCAAAAGGTCACTGCCTGTGGTCGCCGGGGTTGCCATCGGCTAAGCCTATGGCCAACGGCACGGCAGAATCTCTAGGCTCAATCAAGACATCAGTAGCAGCTTCAAGATCATGAGAACACCGGCTGCGAGGAGGTTAATGATGATCAATGACCCGCAGTCGGGAGAGAGCGCCATGCCAAGCGATTCCGATGCCGAACGCTTGCAGCCCGACAGCGGTAAGCGATCAGCCGATCGGATCGTCGTTGGGATAAGCGACAACGGCGCTGACCACTATCGTGCCGCGTTGGGTCTTGCCGCCCGGATGAGCCGCCAGCGCGAGGCCACCATCACCTTGATCCATGGATCTCTGCCGCGCTTGGCCATTGCGGCGAGCCGGACCGAGGCACTGCAGCGCCACCTGGCGCGCGGCCGGGAAGTGGTGGAGGAGGCGCGCCTGACGCTCTCCGCGATGGTTGATCCCAGCACCCAGGTCCACGCTGAGGCTGTGCCAAAGACCGGCGTCGACGCTCTGCTGCAGGAATCTCGCACAGCGGCGACGCTCATCCTGCAGCGCCGGAACCTGTCAACGCTGAGTCGCACATTCAATAGCGCGACCTCTCATGCTGTCGCCGCGCAGGCGGCATGTCCGGTGATCGTGGTCAGGCATGATCAACTAGACAGCGACTCGAGCCGCGGCATCGTGGTAGGGATCGGGCCCCATTCTGGGGTTCGGGCACTCCAGGTTGGAGTGTTGGAGGCGACCGTACGAACGTGCCCGCTTACCGCCGTCTACGTCTGGGATCTGCCGTTTTCTCCCACCTACGGCGGCAGGGTTGACCCTGATGAGGAAGAGCTTGCGGAGGCGACCCGGTGGGCCGACTCGTTCTTGGCCAGCGCCGTAGCCGACGTGGTGAAGCTTCATCCTGATCTGGAGTTCCACGCCCGCACCGTAAGGGGAGTCATCGAGGACGGGCTACTGCAGGAGTGCAAGCACGCTGAGTTGCTGATCGTCCAACGTCACCGCGACGCTCATCTGGCCTCGATCGGACTGGGCACGCTGACGCGTCACCTGCTTGACCACGCACCCTGCCCAGTGATGATCACTCCGCTAGCTGCTCAGCGAGACGGGATGCCCCTCGGCATCTGACAGATCGCTGGAAGCCATCTCGAGCAGCCGATCGGCGAGATGTCTCAAGGCACGGGCGGCCGCCACCTCGTCGCCAACAGCCGGCAAATCAGGATCGGCCGGGCTGCGACGAGCCTCACCACGAACGTCGAGCGGTGCCGGCACATCACTATGCAGCACAGCGTTCGCCGATGTTGAGGCCTGATCTTCGTAGAGGTAGATGTCGACCCGCCAGGTCTTGGTCGGCTGGTTACTCGATGCCGCTGAACTCTGCTGCCCACCGGCGGCGCCGCTCTCCCGCTGGACATGCTCAACATGGGCGTCTGGGCCAGGGAAGAACAGGCTTTCGTTGCCACTGTCGGACCACCGCACGAGGTACGGACCACCGCCACCTTGCCCAACCTGCAGGATCTCGCCGTCCCGGATCGGCCGGTGCAGCGTGCCCGAAGCCACCACGATCCGATCTCCGACCTCCGCCTTCATCGTGTCCTCCTGTATCTGTCGGTGGATCGCTCTTGGTTAGTTCCAGCATTACCCAAAGATCGGCTGCTGGACAGATGTCTTTGGCACACATTTGACTAGGCTGAAACTGTGTGTGAGCAGGCCGAGACCCGCAGATGATCAGCGAGGTACGGCCGCCAATCAAGACTCGCGCACTGGCCAAGCGGTTCGGCTCGGTCCGCGCACTGGATGGCTTGGATCTGACCGTGCATGCCGGGGAAGTGCATGGCTTCCTGGGTCCCAACCATTGGCATGCGACGGCGCGTCTTGTCTGTGCAGGTGGCGAGGAACCCTGTGCGGTGATCGGGCGCTAGCGACTCATCCGTGCCCGTACCACGGGAAGCACCAGGCCCGTGAAACTCGCGATAGCGCACAGGCTCACTGTGGTGGTGACGATGCCAAGCGGCAGCGCCGTGTGCTCACCGGCGATGCCGACGAGCGGTGCCGCCAGTGCCCCGAAGACGAACTGGCTGAGGCCCTGCAGGGAGGATGCGGTACCGGCCAGATCCGGATAGTCGGCCATCGCCAGCGCATTTGCCGTCGGAAAGATCAGGCCTACCGCTCCCACCATCACCACGAAGGCTGCGATCAGCACTGCCATCGGAAGTCCAATGATCACCGTTAGGAGTAGGGCAGTTGCCCCGAGGAGATTGATCAAGAGGCCGAGGCCGAGGACCCGGGTCAACGGCCACACCAAGGCAATGCGCGCTCCGGCCTGCGCCGCTGCCACGAGCCCGAGCGATATGCATCCGAATACCAGTGAGAAGCCTTGCGGAGACATGCCGTAGATCCGTTGCAGGACAAACGTCGAGCCCGCGATGTAGGCGAACATCGTGGCACCGGCGAGGCCGGACGAGAGTGCGCAGCCGACGAAGAAGCGGTCATGGAGCAGCATGTTGTAACCGTGCAAGGTTCGGCCGAAGCCGCCGACGACTCGTCGCTCTGGGGGGAGTGTCTCCTTGAGGCCGAACCACACGGCCAGGCACAGGACTGCGCCGAAGCCAGCCAGCACACCGAAGATGCCGCGCCAACTCATGATTCGGCTGAGCTGGCCGCCGAGTATGGGAGCGACGACCGGTGCCAGCCCGGCTATCAACAGCAACCGCGAGAAGAAGATCATCAGCGCTCGTCCGGAGTAGAGATCGCGCGCGACTGCCCGGGAGATCACTATTCCAGCGGCACCGGCCAGTCCCTGGACGAGCCGGAGCAGCGCGAGGGCCGTCGCCGAGGGCGCCAGAGCACAGGCCACGGAAGCCAGGAGGTAGACCAACACCCCGACTATCAGCGGGCGTTTGCGGCCGAGCCGGTCCGACAGCGGACCTGCGACGAGCTGGCCTAGCGCCAGACCGACGAGGCAGGTCGTGATCGAGAGCTGTGCCGCAGAGGCTGAGGCATCGAGATCGTCGGCAAGTTGGGGCAGTACCGGGAGATAGAGGTCGAGCGAGAGTGGCCCGAACATCGTGAGTAAGCCGAGCACCACGACCGTCCGAGCGGGCGGCCGGGCGGGATCGGCGGCATGCATGGCGAAACCCTAGGCGGTCGCGGGATGCGGCGCTGATTTCCCGCATTTCGGCACGCCAGTCGCGGCCCGTGCGGCGTGTCGCTGCCTCTGACTCGATCTGGCGTCAGGTTTTGCGGCTTTGAAGCTCGTTCGCATGCTTCGCGCCTCGAGCTCGAAGCCAGGCAGCAAGATCAGGTGCGGCGTTCTCATCGACCACATCGAGTGGCGTCTTCTCATCCCATCCGATCCAGTTGATCTCCGCGCCTCGCTCCAGCAGGTACTCGGCTGTACTCCGCTGGCCACCGTGACAGGCACTCCACAACGCCTGTGTGATCACGCGAGGGTCCGGCTTGGATCCCTTAGCAAAGAAGGCCTCAACTCGGTCCAACAATCCGAGGGCTGCTGCATCGCTCAGCCGGGTGTGCGCACCTCGCTCGACGAGTCTCCTGGCCGCCGTCCAGTTGCCGAATCCGCATGCGTCGGCGAGTGGGCTCCCGCCACCAAGGACAGCTCCAGTCGCCTCGATGTCAGCCCCTGCGTCGAGCAACGCATCGAGCACCGCCACGTCATCGCTGCTCGCGGCCCAATGCAGCGGCGTTTCGGTGTGAGCGCTGAACCGGCTATGTACATTCACATCGGCACCAGCGGCGATCAGACGTTGCACGACAGCCGGACCGTTGGGGAAGTGCCCTGGCCAGTCAGTTGCCGCATGTAGCAGCGTTCGGTAGCCGTCCTCGTTGCCAATCCGCGCTTTCGCGAGCCATGGGTCGGCAGCGAGCAGCCGGTCCAGCTCAGCGAGGTCGCCGGTCTGTACCGCCGGCGCGG
>DATEWO010000400.1:0-11076 GCA_035257925.1 Propionibacteriaceae bacterium
GGCTTCCCGTTCCAGGAGGGTGCCGCCAACATCTGGCGCGTCGTGCCCGGCCAGGCTCCGACGGTGTTCGCCTCCGGGCTCACCAACGTCACCGACCTGGCGTTCGCCCGCGACGGGTCGCTCTACGCCGTCGAGATCGCCAGCAACGGCCTGCTCCAGGGTCCGATCGGCTCGCTGGTGAAGGTCACACCTGGCGCCAGCGTGCACGAGAGCGTCGCCGGTGGGCTGTCCGCGCCGTACGGCGTCGCACTCAGACGCGGGGCGGCGTACGTCACCACCTGCGCCGTGTGTGTCGGCGGTGGCCAGGTCATTCGGGTCCAGCTCGATTGACCCGCCACGCGGGAAGGGTTGTGACCCAGGCCATCTGGGCGCGACAAGCCGACCGATAGCTTCGATGTAGCCTGCCCAGGCGTGGACTTTGCGTCGAGAGGGAGCGACGCATCTCGGTCCGTATGGCCGTCTGCTAGTGGAACAGTGTCGGCAACCGAAACTGATTGTGAGTGCGGATCCACCGGTTTCGCAAGGCGTCGGCGGAAACTCTTGCCGGCGGCAAGGACGTGACCCAAAACTGATCGGTCCAGCTGATGGTGCCCTGTTGGGACTTGTCCGTCCGTGCTGCTGGCACCGGACCCGACTGTCGTGTTGGCCTGCTCAGATGGTTGCGCCTCACCCGCACCCACGTCCGTTGCGACACCTCGAACTGCGCACCTCCACCGTCTAAAAGCGCCGCTACTGGCGGTCGTGAGCCGGGGCCAGGGCGAGACGGTAGAGCCGCCGCCGGCCCGGCAGGCCCTTCAGTTCGTGCTCGCCGGCGTCCTCGAGCTCGAGATCCGATCCTTCGAGGAGTCCGACCGCCGGAGCGGAGACGAGCACCTCCCCGGGCTGCGCGAGGGCCGCGATGCGGGTGACTGCATGGACGGCGACGCCGCGGACGTTGCCGGCCTGGCGCTCGACCTCGCCCGAGTGCACGCCGGCGCGGATCTGCAGCCCATCGTCCTGGGCACGGTTGCGAATTGCGGCGGCACAGCGGACGGCGCGCGCCGCGCCATCGAAGAGGGCCAGGAAACCGTCGCCCGTGGTCGCGACTTCCAGGCCGCGGAAGCGGTCGAGCTCGCGCCGCACGCGGTCGCCGTGGCCTGCGAGGACCTCTTTCCAGGCAGCGTCGCCCAGCCGGACAGCCACATCTGTCGAGCCCACGATGTCAGTCACGAGCAGCGTGGCGACGACACGCTCGCCGGATTCTGGCGGTTTGGCCCAGCCGCGCACGCCGGCGAACTCGATGGTCACGTACGGCTCATCGCCGACGACCCTCGACAGGTGACCCGGCGGGATGTCGAAGACTTCGCCGGCGCGTACGACGCGGCGCGCGCCGCCCTCCATCTCGATCTCCACCTGGCCAGACAAGGCGACGCCCTGATGGTGGTGCTGGCAGGTCGCAGTGCCGGCGATGGGCTGAACGTGCTCCGACCAGCTCCAACCCGGTTGGTGCACCTGGCGGGCGACGTACACCTCGCCGAGGACCACCACCTGCACGCTCACCAGCGGCTGCGTGACGAGTTCGTCCGGCTCGTCGAACGACCTGCTGACGATGGCCATCGCGCCAGGATACGGTGCGGGTTGCGTCAGCCATGGATCGCGATGAGCGAGATGATCATGGATTGCGTTTGGCCATCTTGATCAGCGGATTGGTCGCCGGGCCGGCCGGGTCCATGTAGAGATCCCGAACCGAGGCCTCCTCCGATGGAAGGTATCGGCCCAACGGGGCAGCACTAGATGAACCTGGAGAAACCTGCTCATCCCGCTCAACGTTCTTTTGTGGGGACGACCGCTAGAGGGTCGGCTAACGGTCACTCGGGAGTACGCGGTTCCGACACGTAGCGCACCTGACTTGCAGACCGTCGGCGAGGATGGCGTAATTGTAGAGAACGGCTGTCCTGGGCCGAGGCAAGCCTTGCTGCGCACGTGGCCCTCTTTTTTGTGGGCTGGTTGCATGCATCTGTCGGGATGCGGGAGCATTTTGTCGCTGCCTGAATCGATTGGTGGTGGGGAGGTCCAGGGTCGGGTGGATGCACAGATCTCCTTGCGGGTGGACGGTCAGGATCGATCGATAATCGTCGACACTCGCACGACCCTCTTGGACGCGCTTCGAGATCGGCTCGGAGTGACCTCGCCGAAGAAGGGCTGCGACCACGGTCAGTGCGGCGCGTGCACCGTGTTGCTCGACGGTCGGCGGGCCCTCATCTGCCTAGCGTTCGCGGTTGCTTACGACGGCGCAGAGATCATCACCGCCGAGGGGCTCGCCGAGGGAGACGCTCTCCACCCGATTCAGCAGGCCTTTCTCGAGATGGATGCGCTGCAGTGCGGGTACTGCACGCCCGGGCAGGTGTGCTCAGCGGTCGGCATGTTGGCAGAGGCGGAACTGGGAACTCCAAGCCACGTCAGCGACGATCTCATCGGCCCGATCGAGTTGAACGATGACGAGATTCGCGAGCGGATGAGTGGCAACCTTTGCCGCTGCGGCGCCTACGTCAACATTGTCGCAGCGATCCGGCGGGTCGCTGGCGCGGAGTCCGCGTCATGAGGCCGTTCGAGTTCCTACGCGCCGAGGACGTCGCCGGCGCGGTCACCGCTGTGACGGAGCACCCTGATGCGGTGTATCTGGCCGGCGGCACCAATCTGGTCGACCGCATGAAGCTGGGGGTAGCCACACCCAGCTTGGTCGTCGACATCAGCCACCTGCCGCTGGACCAGATCGTCCAACTGCCAGATGGCACGGTTCGGATCGGCGCGCTCGTTCGGAACAGCGATCTCGCCGCGCACCCCCTGATCCGGCAGCAATATCCGGTCCTGTCCCAAGCGTTGCTCGCCGGTGCGTCGGGCCAATTGAGAAACTTAGCGACCACGGCCGGGAACTTACTGCAGCGCACCCGCTGCGTGTACTTCCAAGATGTCAGCATGCCGTGCAACAAGCGCGAGCCCGGCTCGGGCTGCTCGGCGCGGGAGGGCTATACCCGCTACCACGCGATCCTCGGTGCATCAGCGGGTTGTGTTGCGGTCCATCCGTCGGACATGGCCGTGGCGATGGCCGCGCTGGATGCTTCGGTGGTAGTCACGGGCAGGAGCGGTGAGCGACGCATCCGGCTCAACGACTTGCACCGCCTTCCCGGCGACACCCCCCATCGGGACACGGTCTTGACGCACGGTGAGCTGATCACCGCGGTGGACCTGCCCCAGCTGTCGTTCTCACAACACTCCGCCTACCGCAAGGTCCGCGATCGTGCTTCGTACGCCTTCGCCCTGATCTCGGTTGCGGTTGCCTTGGACCTGAGCGACCGCAGGGACGCCGCGGTGGATCCGACCATTCGAGACGTCCGGATCGCGTTCGGTGGAGTTGCTCACAAACCTTGGCGCGCCACTGCGGCCGAGAACTTCCTGCGCACCGCGGCCGCGAGTGTGGAGAACTTCCGCGAGGCTGCCGATGTCGAGCTTGCCCAGGCGGAGGTACTCAACGACAACGCCTTCAAGGTCACCATGGTGCGCAACACGGTGGCGTCACTGCTCGCCGATCTCACCCGGCGCCAGGTCGGAGATGCAGGCGAGCGCGCTGGCAAGGAGCAGAAACCGTGAGCACCGGCCTTCGTGGTCAATCGGTCGGTGTCGGCCTTGGACGGCTGGACGGGGTCCCCAAAGTCCGAGGAACGGCCCGGTACGCGTATGAGCAGCCCGTGCCGCAGCCTGCTTATCTTTTTCCGGTCCAGGCAACGATCGCCAGGGGAACGGTGGTCCGGATTGACACCGGAGCGGCGGAAGCGCTGGACGGTGTTCTAATCGTGCTGACCCATCTCAATGCACCCCGACTGGTTGACACGAAGGACCAGGAGTTGTTGGTACTGCAGTCAGCGGCTGTCGGGTTCCGTGGTCAGTTCATTGGCGCCGTCGTCGCGGAATCCTCCGAGATCGCGCGACATGCCGCGGGTCTGGTTGAGGTCGCTTATGCGCCCGCGCCCCATAACTCGGCCTTCAGCGTCGGCGAGCACGGCTACGTCTCAACGGGGAGCGCGCCGGGCCTTCCGCGGCAGGTGAGCGAGGCCGAGATCGAGGCCGCACTTGCGGGCGAGCACGGCTACGTCTCACCGGGCAGCGCGCCGGGCCTTCCGCGGCAGGTGAGCGAGGCCGAGATCAAGGCCGCACTTGCATCGGCGTCGACGGCTGTAGACCAGACCTACACGACACCCCCGGAATACCACGTGCCGATGGAGCCGCACACCTCCGTCGCAATCTGGAATGGCCGCATCCTCACCGTGTACGGGTCGAGTCAGGGCGTTCATTCCTTCCGGGCGAGCTTGGCGCCGCTGTTCGACCTAGAGCCGGACCAGGTCCGGGTCATCTCCCCGTATGTCGGCGGCGGATTTGGCTCAAAGCTCGAGGTTCACGCGCAGGCCGTCCTCGCGGCGATGGCGGCACGCGAGCTGCCCGGTCGCGCCGTGAAGGTGGCCCTGACTCGGCAGCAGATGTTCTCGCTCAGCGGTTACCGTCCACCGACCATCCAGCACGTGCGGCTCGGGGCCGACCTGGATGGCACACTCACCGCGGTGGCCGTTGACGTGCTCGAGCAGAGCTCCGCAACGAAGGAGTTTACGGAGGGATCCGACGGACCGGCGCGCATGATGTACGCCGCTCCACAGCGTCGGACGACGAATCGCCCCGTGGTCCTCGACGTTCCCGTTCCAACCTGGATGCGGGCGCCCGGCACATGTCCCGGGATGTTCGGGCTTGAAGTGGCCATGGACGAGCTGGCCGTCGCGTGCGCCGTCGACCCCATTGCCCTGCGGGTTCGCAATGAGCCGCAGGTGGACCCGGAGACCGGGCAACCGCACGCGTCCCGACATCTCCTTGACTGTCTACAGCTTGGGGCGGAACGGTTCGATTGGGATCATCGCGACCCGACGCCACGGGCTCGGCTACAGCAGGGCTGGTGGAGCGGCACCGGCGTCGCCAGTGCCACCCACCCGGACTGGTACGAACCCGACAACACCGCCCGCATTTGCTTCGACGCCGACGGCACCTACATCGTCCAGATTGCGGCGGCCGAGATCGGAACCGGAAGCTGGACCGCGCTGACCCAGATCGCGGCCGAGGCGCTGGGCTGCCCCGTGCAATGCGTGCGGATGGAAATTGGTGACTCGAGCCTCCCGCATGCCACCAACGCCGGAGGTTCGGTCGGGACGCGCAGCTGGGGGGCAGCCATCGCTGCCGCCGCCGGGGCGTTCCGCGATCAGCATGGCGCTGACCCGCGACCGGGGGCGGAGACAGAGGCTCAGGCGCCCGAGCTCAATGACGATCATTTGTCGCGGCACTCCTTCGGCGCCCAGTTCGCCGAGGTGCGAGTCAACGCTGATACCGGCGAGATCCGCGTCTCGCGGATGCTCGGTGTTTTCTCCGTCGGCCGCGTCATAAACCCGGTGACCGCACGCTCACAGTTCATCGGCGGGATGACCATGGGCATCGGGATGGCCTTGCATGAGCACGGGGTCATGGACCCGCGCTTCGGCACCATCGTGAACCATGACTTCGGCGACTACCACATCCCGACCTGCGCCGACATCGAGGACATCGACGCGATCTGGCTCGAGGAACCTGAAGCACCTCTAGGCGCACTGGGAGCTCGGGGATTGGGCGAGATCGGCATTGTCGGCGCAGCAGCCGCGATCGCGAATGCCGCCTACCACGCGACGGGTGTCCGTGCGCGGAACCTTCCACTGACCTTGGACACTTTTCTGTCCAGAGCTTGACCGCGCCGGCTTCCGAGCTCTTTGCGGATCGCGTTCCGCAAGAGGTTTTCTCAACAAAACATCGCCGCTGCCGGCTGGAGGGTCGGCTTCCGGGATTCTCGAGTTCTTCCTGAATGTCAGCGTCGAACTCGTGGAGGAGGTGCTTCAGGTGGGCCTCGTTCGGAGAGATCTCGACCACTTCGAAAGTCTGTGAGTCGTGCCCGCCACGTAGTAGCCGCACGACATAGAAGACGTTGATGGCGGTGAGCGTCATGTTCAGCGCGACCATCCGCCAGACCGCGATGGCCGCGTTGAAGATCACCAGGAGCGCCGATGCGACGCCGTTGAACAGACGCAAACGCGGAATGCGGGTCTGCAGCGGTCCGGTCAGGTGATATCGATGCCCGGGATGTGAAAGCCCAGGAGGCGGCAGAGGGCCGCGCCGAGTATGAACGGCCACAGGAGTACCGCCAGTATCGATAAGAGAATGCCTGAGAGGCTGGAGATGTGGATGTTGTTGGTGAGCAGCGCCACGATGATGCCGACAACTATGTACCCCGAGGGCCAATACCAGTGCCTGCGGAACCACATACGATCCACCGCCTTTCGGACGAGGACTAGGGACGGGTCGCACTAATGGTGGCGTGAGCGACCGATCTATATGTACGTATTGCTGAAAGTCTTGGCTGCCGGCAGGACGGCGCTGATCGCGATTTCCGTGGGAGTCAGGTTTGGATGAGGAATCTCTCGAGTATGGCGATAGGTGCGGGAGTTGTGCCGCGTCAAGGGAGCATGCCGGAACGTGGACCTCCTGCCGTGAAGTACTGGCCCTACAAGGCGATCGGCTCAAGGGCCGCCAGCTCGTCCCTGATGGCCGACGGCTTGTGGCGTCCCGCGGGGACTCGGGTTCGACGCACCATGCACCAGACTTCAGAGGTCGTTCACAAGCGTCCGCCTGCTGGCAGGCTTAAAACGTGCGTGAGGGCGTGATCGACAACAGGAAGCTGACCCCGTATCGAGGACTAGATGAGGTACTGATCGACTACGCCCACACATCTCGTGCTGTGTTGGGAGACAACTTCGTCGGCCTCTACTTGCTTGGTTCACTGGCGATCGGCGACTTCGATCTGACGAGCGACGTCGACTTCATGATCGTCACCAATAGCGAACTGAGCCGCGACCAAGTAGAACTCGTCCAGTCTGCCCACACGAAGCTGATCGCCCGGGATAGTCGTTGGGTGAGGCACCTGGAGTACTCCATCTTCCCCCGGCAGAAGTTGTCCGAGAAATCGTCACCGTATGGGCCGAACGGGCGCGACGACTCCGCGACGCGGCAGCTCTGGTACTTCAACAACGGCGGCTCGGCGATCGAGAGGTCTGACCACGACAACACGCTCGTGACACGCTGGACGCTGCGCTACAGGAGTAAGGCGGTGCTCGGCCCTGAGCCGGCGGCTTTCGCGCCAGGGGTGACATCGGACGAGCTTCGGCAAGAGATTAGAAACTCTTTGCTCGGCTGGGAGAAGCTGTTCACTCCTGATTCTCCGTACAACAACCGCTTCCATCAGGTCTTCTTCGTCCTCAACAACTGCCGCGCGCTGCAAGGCCTTCACGAGGGCAGAATCACCTCCAAGCGCGAAGGTGCGAAGTGGGCTAAACAACACCTCGATGCTCAGTGGCACGCGCTCATCGACTACTGCTGGCAGGAGCGGCAGGACACCGGAATCAATGTGTCACAACCAGCGGATCCTCGAGCTTTCCAGCGGACCGTTGCCTTCATCGCGTACACGACACGCCTCGCTGAGGAGTATCAGCTGCCGAAGGACTAGCGACAGGTCGTCGCTCCGTGAGGGAGCCCTAGCTCTCCGGTTCCTCCGTTCCCCTGCGGGCACCGCAGGGGGGTCGACCTGCGGGACATTTGTCACACCCCTTTGGGGTACCCAAACCACCATGCGCGTCGAATGACCATGAGAATCTGCACCGCAGCGGTGACCACATCGCTTGGCGGACGGAACGACCGCGGGGAAGCGCTAGTCAGTCCGCTCGGTTCAGGACGGTGCCAAGCCAGTCGTAGGCGGCGTCCCAGAAGACGGTCGGCGCCATACCTTCGCAGTGTCCTTCGGCGCCTTCGGCCTTAGTGAATAGGCGGAACTGTTTCGTACAGGTGAGGTGGTCGTACAGCATCTTGCCCTGGCCGGTGGATACGACGTCTGCCTCGTTGTCGGTGACAAAGGTAGGGCAGGTGATCTGGTTGGCGGTGTCGGCGTTGGTGTACCGCAGTATGTCCTCGCAGTAGGCCCGGACGGTGGTCACACCGTGAGTGGTCATGCGTGGCGCGAGCAGCGCCTTCATGCCGGGGCGATCGAGCAACTGTTGAAAGGCAGGGTCGGCTGCAGGGTCGTGCACCTGGTCCGCGAGCGGGCCCAGTCGAGCGAGCAGCGGCGGACCCATTTCGAATTGGCCCGGGTCGACAATCAACGCGGCGAGGCGGTGCTCGCCGGCGGCGCCGCGCGGTGCGATCACGCCGCCGAAGGAGCGACCGACCAGCACGATCCGCTCCTTGTCGACCTCAGGTTCGGCGGCGAGGCTGTCGAACATCGAGGGCACGACGTTCTCCCAGTCCGGTCGCATGGGCACGCGCTGGTCATAGAGCATCGCTCCCTGGCCAGGGCCGTCGACAGCGGCGAACGCGTACCCGCGGTCGAGCGCCGGAGCCACGGACGCATACAACTCCTCGGCGGTTCCGTCTTAGCCGCTGATGTGCAGAACGTGGGATGCGGGCCGGCGCTCGCCGGTGTGAACAGGTAACCCGACAACGCGCCCGTCAACGTACGGCCTGGGTGATCAAGCAGCTGGAGCGCGGACTGGAACGCCGCGACGCTCGCTGCGTAGGCGTCGCGCAGCTTGCTCGCGTCGAGATCCTCTCGGTGGAAGAAGAACGCCTGACGGAAGTACTCGGCAGCCCGCAGGTATACGTTGCGCGCGCTGACGCTGTTGCCAGCTGCGCGGGCCTTGTCGCCTCGTGCGACCAGACTGCCCGCGAAGTCCGACCATGCCTGGTACCAGCTGTCCCGATCCTGTTGTGTGATCTGGTCACCGATGGCTAGGCATTCACCGACGTTAGCCATCCCGCTGTCGGATTTCCCAACGCTCCGCTGCAGTTGGCCATCAAACGCTTCGTCGTCGAAGTACAGCTTCATGACTTCACCTAACACCTTGTCGAGCGCCAGCTCGACAAGTCCGGCACATCCGCCCGGCAATGAGGGAGATGAGACACCGCCGCGCTTGCCCTCGATCTGCCCGCCAGCGTTGCCCGACCCAGGTAGCAGGCGGGCCGGCCTTACCTTGCGATCATCGACCAACTGTCTCCGTCGACGGTCCTCCTACGCGTCAGTGCGGCCGCGGGTCAAGCCCTGAGCTGCTGCTGTCAAAGACCCCAGTCGAGTTGGCTCTCGGGAGTGCCCAGCGAGCGACCGTAAGCGACCGCTTCCGCGCGGCCAGCTTCGTCAGCGACCTGGTACCGGAAGCTTCGGCCCGCGAAGACGATGACGTGCTCCGAGTCACCAATCGTGAAGTCAGCCCACCAGCCAAACTCCGCCTGTATTGCTCCTGTCAGTGCTTCGGCAAGATCATCGGCCAGTGAGTCCGGAGCTTCGAAGTCGACGAAGGTCCAGATTGCCGGCTGTCCCGCCACCACACCGTGATCATCGCCGTCCGCGCTTCGATCTCCGGTGGGCAGCGTCGACTTAGTAACGTCGTGCCGGCCGAGCCGGATGAGTCGCATGTCAGGCAGCTGGATGTCGTGCCCAGCGTGGATGCTCTCGGCAATGATGCGACCACGGATCACAATCCGGAGCCTATGAAACCGCGCCGAAGCTGCACCAGAATGTGCCAAGAACGGCGGCGATCTGACACCGAGACCTTTCTGTCTCCGGTGAGGTGTGAGCTCGAGAGCGGTGTGCCGGTAGACGGTCCTCTTACGAGCGCTCCTTGTCGGGCGCGTCGGCGTCCCGTCGGGCAGCCTTCCTCGATCCGGAACGCTGAGCCAGCGGCGGGTGCCGAGGCCTGCACCTTGGTCGTGCCCGCTTCCGTTACTGCTGGAGGTAGGTGGCGAGGTTGGCGAGTGAGGAGGCGAGTCCGGCAGCGTGATCCTTCGCGGAGATGCCGGCGGGGACGTCGTCGGCGCGGATGTCCACGCGCGTCCCGGCGTCGTCTGCGGTGAGTTCCCAGGTCATTGTCATGGTGCCAGCGTGAGTCGGGTCGTCGGAAACGAAGTCGACGGCTTGCACCACCCGCACACCAGGGACGACGTCGACAAAACGGGCTTCGACGATGTCCGAGTCCGCGGTGGCCTTGCCGCGTGCCCTCGAGGCGTCCGCGTAGGTCAGCACGAGCCGGTACGACCCGCCGGGCCGGGCGTCGAATCGCTCGAATCTGCCGCTCATCCCGTCGGGTGGTAGCCAAGCCGCGAGCGCCTCGGGATCAACGAGGGCCGCGAAGACACGGTCCGGCGGGGCGGCGATCACCCGCGAGGCCGTGTCCGTCCGTGTCATGGCGCCATCTTAAGAGACCCCGACACCGGCGACCTTGGCCAGTTGGAACAGGTGCTCCCGTCCCGGCTGCGCCACCGCTCAGCGCTTCGCACTCCTTCACTTGCCAATGCCCGGCACTGGACCGTCGGTCGACTCGACGGCCCTGACGGTCATCGCCGCCGCCGTCCCCGGCCGGCATGCGGATCCTCTAGAGGTGCAGATTGGTCCGGCCGATCGTTACTATCGGGCCATCCGCTTCCGAGCCAGGTCCAGCATGAGGGGACGAGGCGCGTCACACCTCGAGCGAAGCCTCGCCATAGGCGGGGTGGCGGCTACCCAGCTTGCGTGCCAGTGCGAGGTGGGAGCCGAAATAGCCGCCGACTCCTAAGGCGGCTGCGCCCGCCAACGCGAGCCTGACCCCGGAGGCGTGTCGACCACGGAGGCGGGCAACCACGACGCGCCGTACAGGGTGATGGCGACAGCGTTAGTGACAGCGTGCACAAGACCGACCCGCTTGTCGCGCGGCCCCTCTTCCGACCACTCCGCCCATCCCGCCCAAGCTGTCGGGCCGATGGCGAGAAGGCCAGCTCCAATGAGCCGCTGGGCAGCCGTGGAGGACTCGATCCCTCCGCAAGATCGAGCAGATTGGCAGAGGCCCTGGTGCCGAGCACGAGGTCGGTCAGGAGCGGATGGACCGCGTGGCGAGCCAGTCACCACGCAACACCGCGGCCCGCGCTCCCGTACCGAACACGCTGCGGATCGCGGGTTCGACA
>DATEWO010000401.1:0-6077 GCA_035257925.1 Propionibacteriaceae bacterium
CACGGCTCGATGACGCGCTGCGATGGCGGCCCGGAGCGGCCCCCGTAGCTCAGCCACACCTTGCGCCGCTGTACCACTGCGGTTTGCAGTTCGCGAACCACTGCAGGTGGCTCCTTGCCGCTTTCACCCCAACGGGCCGAGTCGATCAGCACCGCTTCCGCCGCCGCTTCGGCATCGGCCCGGAACGTGCTGGGCAGCGCGCGAACCAGCTTGCGCAGAGCTGACTTGACCGCGGGCGCAGTCGATGCGGCCGGACCGGCCAGCAGGAACAACGCCTGCGCCTCCGCGGCGGTGAGCCCACTCAGGTCGGTGCGGGCCCCGCCGACGAGTCGCCAGCCACCGCCGCGACCCGACTGCGGATAGACCGGAACGCCGGCGGCCGATAGTGCTTCGAGATCCCGACGGGCAGTGGCCACAGAGATCCCCAGCTCAGCGGCCAGCTCGGCGGCGGTCACTCGCCCGCGGGACTGCATCAACAGCACGCTGGCGACAAGTCGGTCGGCCCGCATGACATCGATTTTGCCAACTAAAGTGCTCAGTTCGTGAGCACTTTAGGCGCGATGATGGTCCAAGAAAGCAGACCATCAGACCTAGGGAGGCACCGGAAACATGTTGCGAGGACTGTGCACCGTCAACTTCTTCGCCGAAGATCACGCGGCGGCTGCGAAGTGGTACAGCGAGCTGTTTGGCGTACCGCCGTATTACGACAGCGCGGACTACGGCAAGGGCCCGGGTTATCTCGAGTTCCGCATCGGCGACTACGAGCACGAGTTCGGCATCCTCTCCAGCAAGTTCGCACCGCACCCGACCGGTGGATCGCCGGCCGGCGCGGTTGTCTACTGGCATGTCGACGACATCGAGGCAGCCCTGGAGCGGGTGCTAGCGCTGGGCGCAACGGAGCATGCGCCTATCACCAAGCAGGGCGACGGGTTCATCACGGCATCGGTCGTCGACCCGTTCGGCAATGTGCTCGGCCTGATGTACAACCAGCACTACCTCGACATCCTCGCCAAGAGGACCTGACCAGACTCGTCCGCAGCATCGAGTTGGGACGACCCGACCAGAAAAGGGCAGGCGCCATAAGCTCCCCACTATGTCCTTGCATGATGTCGTTCGCGACCTACTCCCAGGCGTACTCTCCGATCTCAAAGACCTCGTCGGCATCGAGTCGGTCAGCGCGGACCGGGCGCGGGCTGGGGAGGTTGAGCGCAGCGCGCTGGCCATCGTGAGGTTGCTCGTGGACGCGGGATGCCCCGACGCCCGGGTGGTACGCGCGAACGGGGGAGCACCCGCCGTCATTGCACGGTTTCCAGCACCGGCGGGCATGCCGACCGTGTGCCTGTACGCGCACCACGACGTGCAACCCGAAGGCGATCCGGCCGGTTGGGCTACGCCACCCTTCAGCGCCACCGAGGCCAACGGCCGGCTGTTTGGCCGCGGGTCGAGCGACGACAAGGGTGGGTTCGCTGTTCATCTCGCTGCGCTGCGGGCCTTCGGAGGCAAGCCACCAGTCGGCGTGACGCTGTTCATCGAGGGCGAAGAGGAGGTCGGGTCGACAGACCTGGCCCAGTTGCTGGAGGAACACCGCGAGGAGTTCGCCGCAGACGTCTTCGTGATCGCCGACTCTGGCAACTGGGCGGTCGGGCAACCGGCCTTTACGGTCTCCCTGCGCGGACTTGCGGGCTGCACGGTTGAGGTTCGCACCCTGGACCATGGGGTGCATTCGGGGGAATACGGCGGAGTGGTCCCGGATGCGCTGACCGCGCTGTGCCGCCTGCTGGCGACCCTGCATGACGACCAGGGAAACGTGGCGATTGCCGGGCTGGCGACTGCTCCTCCGCCGGCCCTGGAGTATCCGCCGGAGCGGCTCCGGGAGGAATCAGGACTCTTCGCCGGCGTTGACTGGATCGGTAGTGGATCATTCGTCGAGCGAATGTGGTGCAAGCCAGCAGTTTCGGTGATCGCTATCGATGCGACGCCGGTCGACAAGGCGTCCAATACCTTGATCCCGGTGGCGCGAGCCAAGATCAGCGCTCGGATAGCACCCGGCGACGACGCGGCGAAGGCGTTGGCTGCTTTGATCACGCACCTGAATGATCATGCTCCCTGGGGCGCGCACGTCACGGTAACCGACGGCGAGACGGCCGAACCGTCGTTGATCGACTTCACCGGCCGCTACGCCGAGGCCGCACGTGCTGCCTTTACCCAGGCCTGGGGTGTGGAGCCCGTCCTTATCGGGCAAGGTGGGTCGATCCCGATGGTTGCCGACTTCGGCAAGGCATTTCCCGACGCAACGATCTTGATCACTGCGGTCGGCGATCCTGACTCTCGGGCCCACGGCGCCAACGAGTCACTTCATCTGGGTGATTTCGCCGCCGCGTGCCTCGCCGAGACACTGATGCTGGACGCGTTCGCTCAGCTGGACCGGAGTTCGTGATCGAGCCCGCCATCTCGCGGAAAGTGGTCACGAACAACAACAAATCGAGCCTGACGCGTGTTGTTTGTGACCGGTTGCGGAGCTAGCTGAGCCAGTCCCTGGCAATCTGTGCCCCTACTCGACGCAGCAGAGGTTTTGCGTTTGCGATACAGCGGTCCACATCAGGCTCCAGGGCCGTCAGCGGGTATGCGGCCGAGATCTCGGCCTCGCGCAGCCGCGCCGGGCTCAGCTGAAGACGGCCGGCGACCGCGACTACTGGTATCCGCGCCCTCGCTGCTGCCCGCGCCACCCCAACAGGCGCCTTGCCTGCCAGCGACTGCTCATCGAGCGATCCCTCACCGGTCACCACCAGGTCGGCGCCGGCGATCCGGCGCTGGAAGTCGATCAAATCCAAGATCAACTCAATGCCGGGCTTGATCTCTGCATCGAGCAGGGCCAGGGCAGCGAAGCCGGTACCACCCGCGGCACCGGCTCCGGCGCGTTGGGCGTCGTCGCGTCCTGTCACGTTCGAGACCAGCTGAGACCAGTGCCGCAAGTCCCGTTCCAGGGCCTCTACTTGCTGCGGCGCAGCGCCCTTCTGTGGCCCGAACACTGCAGCGGCTCCGCGCGGGCCGAGCAGCGGGTTGTCAACATCGCTCGCGACAATGATCGTGACGCCGTTGAGCGTGACGCGCAGGGGCGCAAGGTCGAGGTGAGCGAGCTCGGCAAGCGCGCCTCCTTCGGGCGGCAACTCATGGCCGTTGGTGTCCAGCAGCCGTGCGCCGAGAGCCTGCGCCATCCCGGCCCCGCCATCGCTTGACGCGCTGCCGCCCAGGCCCAGCACGATCGTGGTTGCCCCCCGCCGGATGGCGTCGGCGACGACCAACCCGAGCCCGTACGTGGAGGATCGGAGCGGCTCGAGCCGGCCGCCAGGCAACATGCTCAATCCGACAACTGCTGCCAGCTCGACCACGGCCCGATCACCGTCCAGCGCGTACGGCGCCTGCACCGGCTCCCCAGTCGGCCCGACGGCGTCAACGATGATCTTGGCGAAACCCGCCGACAGGGCCGCTGCCACCGTGCCGTCGCCACCATCGGCCACCGGCAGCATGATCGTCTCAAGTCCGGACAGCACATCCTGCATGCCGGCGGCGAGCGCCTCGGCAACCTCGGCCGCTGTCAGGGAGCCCTTGAACTTGTCAGGAGCCAGTACGACGCGCGTTGTCACCCTCCTTCAAGTAGTTATCCCGGACAGCCGCTGCACGCCGCGAAGCCGGGCAATCGGCCACCCATGATGCCGAGGCCAATGAAGGCAATGGTGCTCACAGTGGCGTCACTTTCTGCTGGCGCAGCCAGCGGAGGCTGTCGATCGTGGTCGTGGTCGGAATGTACTCGAGCCCGACGTAACCCGAGTAGCCACTGGCTTGGATGATGCTGAGATAGCGCTGGAGGTCGAGGGTGCCACTGCCGGGTTCGCCGCGCCCGGGGTGGTCGGCGATCTGCACATGAGCGATCCGGTCGGCGTACGCCAGCAACGCCGCGTCGATGTCGTCGCCATTGTTGGCGAGGTGGAACAGGTCGCAGAGGAAGCCGATGTTCGATGCGGTCACTCGATCGAGCACCGCGGCGACGTCCCCGGCGGTGCGGAGCGGATACGGCTTGGGCCCGCTGATCGGTTCCAGCAAAACCGTCCCATCAATCGCCGCCGCCGCTTGGGCCGCCAGCATCAGGTTCTCGGTTGCCAGATCGTCCTGCTGCTGGGGTGACACATCGCTCACTCGATTGCCATACGGCGCATTGAAGGCGGGTACGCCGAGGGCTTCACCGATGCCGATAGTGACGGCAATGTTGTCGCGGAACTCCGCCGAACGAGCCGGGATCGACAGCACACCGCAGTCAGCCCCCGCAAGGTCGCCGGCGAAGAAGTTCAGCCCGATCAGCTGGACCCCAGCGTCGCGTACGGCTGCGACAAACCTGTCGATCTCCGCGTCAGGTGGGACCGGTTGATCGGGCCAGGGCCACCAGAACTCAATCGCGTCAAACCCTGCCGCGTGTGCTGCTGCCGGGCGTGCCAACAGCTCAACCTCGGTGAAGAGCAGCGAGCAGTTGGCGGCATACGGCAACGGGTGGCCCATGTGCTCATTAAATCCGGGTGCATCTTGTTGCGGCCATGCGCCAGGTGGGAGCATCGAGGCGTGGCAGTACAACACCATGCTCAGACCATCGCCTATCCGGCGCCGGGATCGCGTCCGCGTAGAGGAAGCGACGTCATCCCACCCCACGTCATTGTGTTGTTCGGGGCTACCGGTGACCTTTCCCGCCGCAAGTTGCTCCCTGGCCTGGCTCATCTCGCCCTGTCTGCGCTCACGCCCGACATCCAGGTGGTCGGGACCTCCTTGGAGGACCTCACCGAGGACGAGTTCCGCAACTTCGCCAAGGAGGCGGTCACCGAGTTCAGCCACCACCCCTTGACCGAGGAGCACTGGGACTCCTTCGGGGAACGGCTCACCTATATCCCGCAGTCGGCCGGCGCCGAGGGCCTGGGCAAGGCGGTTCGGGTCGCTGAGGAGAAGCTCGGTGGGCCGGTCGGCCGCCTGCACTACCTGAGCGTGCCGCCGGCTGCTGCGCCCAAGGTCATCAACACCCTGCGCGAAGCGAAACTCGTGGAACGCTCGCGGGTTGTGATGGAGAAACCGTTCGGCACCGATCTGCAGAGTGCGATCACCCTCAACGACCAGGTCCACGAGACGTTCAAGGAGCGGCAAGTCTTCCGAATCGACCACTTCCTGGGCAAGGAAGCCGCTCTGAACATCCTTGCGTTCCGCTTCGCCAACGGGCTGTTCGAGCCGATCTGGAACCGGAACTTCATCGACCACATCCAGATCGACATCCCTGAGACTTTGGGTCTGGATCGGCGCGCGGGCTTCTACGAGGTGACCGGCGCCTACAAGGACATGGTGGTGACGCACCTCTTCCAGGTGCTTGCATTTGTGGCGATGGAACCCCCAACTGCGCTAGAACCGCGGGCAATTAGTGAGGAAAAGAACAAAGTCTTTCGCTCAATGTTGCCGCTGGATCCACACGAAGTTGTCCGTGGTCAGTACTCCGGATATCGCGAGGAAGAAGGTGTCGCACGCGATTCCGATACCGAAACTTTCATCGCTTTGAAATGCGGTATCGACAACTGGCGTTGGGCCGGGGTACCGTTCTACTGCCGGACCGGCAAGCGGATGGCCGAGGGCCTGCGGATTATTTCGATTGCCTTCAAAGAGGCACCGAAGAGCATGTTCCCTGCAGGATCGGGGGTCGGCTCGTCCGGTCCGGACCATCTTACTTTTGATCTTGCTGACGAGGCCAAAGTCTCTCTCTCGTTCTACGGCAAGCGACCCGGACCAGGCATGAAGCTCGACAAGCTGAGCATGCAGTTCTCAACCCATGAGACGGATCGGGTCGGCGAAATTCTCGAGGCGTACGAGCGGTTGATCTTGGATGCCATGCGCGATGATCACACGCTCTTCACCACTGCCGAAGGCATCGAAAGCCTGTGGGAGCGCTCTGAGCCGTTGTTGCAAGATCCGCCTCCGGTGCGCCCGTACGCCCCTGGTTCGTGGGGGCCGAACTCCATTCACCAGTTGGTCGCACCGCACGCGTGGCGGCTGCC
>DATEWO010000402.1:0-18640 GCA_035257925.1 Propionibacteriaceae bacterium
TCAGCCTTTGGACCACCGACCTTGCGGGAACAGGGCTGCGGTAGAGGCGTGCTGAGCCTGCGATCTGCGGGCTGAGCTTGTGAGATCCGCTAGTGCACCCTTCGACAGGCTCAGGGCGCATCAAGGCCGCGAGGGCACGCAACGCCAGCGGATAGCCAGCCACGCCCAATCCGACGATGATGCAGGCTGCAACCGGCGACACATACCAGAGATGCCGGAACGGCTCCCGGCAATGCACATTGGAGATGTGCAGCATTCAGGACGTACACCGTGGTCGTGGTGGTACTCCATCATGGCTGGGCTGATCAGACGCGAGTACCGACAAAGAGCTCTCGTGGAAGTCGATCTTCGCTTGTCACCTCGGCGACCGAGCGGGCACGGAATCCAACATCAATGAGCACCTGCAGCCAAAGTCCGCGCGGAAAAAGGCCGAAGTCGTGAGTGTCATGCACCACCTGCACGGTGCCATCACTTCCCCGGAGCATGAAGGCGAACTCAGTGCGGGTACACGTGTCGCCCGGGTCCGGGTCGCTGGACCACTCGAGGTAGCGGGCACCCCGGCCGTCCGGCGCGTCATGCCCGCCGAAGTCGATGCCCGATTCAAAGTTCTCGGTAATGTCGTCGGGCACGAAGACCGCTACACCGCCTTCGCGGCAGTGCTCGTACGCAGTGCTGACAGCCTGTCGTAGATCGGCCTCGGTCGTCATGTAGTCGATAGCGTCGTGAACGAAGACGGCATCGAACTGCCGCCCGAGCCGCAGCGTTCGCATGTCTCCCCTGAGGTGCTCGCATTCCGGATTCAGCTGCCTGGAGACGGCCAGCATCTCCTCTGAGAGATCAACCAGCGTCATCTCGAATTCACGCTTGAGATGGAATGCGTTGTTGCCACCTCCGCTTCCGAGCTCCAGCACCGTACGGGTCGGCGGCTTGGCGGTGCGCAGCAACGATGCTGCGAACGCTGCCTCCTCGGTGTACTCCTCGGGTCGGGAGATCAACGGCCACCATGAGGCGAGATCACCGTACAGATGATGTTTCGGAGGTAGGTCGCGATCATGGTCCCGGTGAGCTGGCTCGGTCACTCGCCCGAGCCTAATGCTGCACACTCAACAGGCCTCGTCGGTACGTCACTAGCGATCGGCGGCGTCCCGGTGATGCCAGGCGCTGTCCCGCCGCTGAGCAAGACCGCGTACGTAGGCCGCCTGGCCTAGATGCTGCAGGGTGTCACCGATCACGCTGACCAGCCTGACTGCGGCTGTCACCGGCGGATCCCAGCGGGTATCGACAATACGCTCCAGCTCGGTGGTCGTGATGCTGTCTACATAGCGCATGGTGAGCTCGTGAACCGCCTGATGGTAGCCGCTGAGAAGATCGCCGCCCACTCGGACGGCCGCTACTTCCTCAGGTCCTTGGCCGTAACCAGTGGTCCACTTACCGAAGGGCAACGCAAACCTCTCGCGCCACTCCGGCCACACCTGCTCGACCTGCGCCAGATCGGCCACATGATCGTCCTGGATTCGGCTCAGGTGCCAGATCAGCCACGCAATCGAGTTCGCTCCGGGATCGGGGCGATAGGTCGCAACCTCCTCAGTCAGGCCGTCGGTGAGATCAATGACGAGCTCCCGCACTCGTCCGAAGGCATCGACCAGAATCTGCTTCGCATGTTCCGTCATGCCATCGAACGCTACTGGCAATTTGCTCCGGATTACTAAAGATCAGGACAGATAAGGCGCTTGCTGCTCGCCTTTATGATGATCATCGGCACCGACAGGCTGTTGGCCACTCAGCTGAGTAGGCACGTCGGCTTCCGTCGGCGGCTGCAGCCGGATGATCACCGACTTGGAGGTTGGAGTATTGCTGCCGATCGCGGTTGAGTCCAGAGGGACCAATGGGTTGGTCTCGGGGTAGTACGCCGCGGCCGAGCCGCGCGGTGTCTGGTATGCCACGATCCGGAAGCCCTGCACCCGGCGTAGGTGATCATCACCTGGCCAGTGCGTCACAAGATCGACCACTTCGCCGTCATGGAAGCCCAGCTCCTCGATATCGCGTGGGTTGACGAACACTACCTGGCGACCACCTTCGATGCCACGGTAGCGATCGCTGAACCCGTAGATCGTGGTATTGAACTGATCATGACTGCGTATCGTTTGCAAGATCAAATGGCCTGGCGGAACTTGCAGCGCCGCAATCGTCGAGACTGTGAACTCCGCCCGTCTTGACTTGGTGGGGAAGGTGCGTGAGTCTCGCGGCGGATGCTCCATCACAAAGCCGCCGGGCCGAGCGACGTTCACCTCATAACTCTTGCAGCCGGGCACCGTGCGCGCGATATGCCAGCGGATGCGGCGATAGTCGTCACGCATGGCTTGCCAGGCAATGTCGTAGCGATCACCCAATGTCGCCTCGGCGAGCGCAGTGACGATTGCCACTTCCGAGCGAAGGTGTGGGCTGGCCGGACGTAGCGGCCCACGTGAGGCGTGGACCGAGCAGGTCGAATCCTCCACCGAGACGAACTGCGGACCACTCGCCTGCACGTCCATCTCGGTACGTCCCAAGGTCGGCAAGATCAACGCCATGGTGCCGCAGGTCAAATGCGACCTGTTGATCTTGGTGGAGATATGGACCGTCAACTGCGCGCGACGTAGTGCTGCTGCTGTCACCTCGGTGTCCGGTGCGGCCTGCACGAAGTTCCCGCCGAGCCCGATGAAGATTTTGGCCTGCCGGTCGCGCAGCGCTCGGATGGCGTCCACGGTGTCATAGCCGTCCTCCCGAGGTGGGTCGAAGCCAAACTCGGCCTGCAGCCGGTCGAGAAAGAAGGCCGGTGGGCTCTCGCAGATGCCCATGCTGCGGTCGCCTTGCACATTGGAGTGGCCGCGCACCGGAAGCAGTCCGGCACCTGGCTTGCCGATGTTGCCCTGAGCCAGGGCCAGATTCACGATCTCGGAGATTGTGGCTACCGCATTGTGATGCTGAGTCAGGCCCATAGCCCAGCAAAAGACCGTCTGATCGGAGTCCCGGAGCAGCCGAGCCGCCTCCGTGATCAGCTCCCGGGACAGGCCCGTGGTCGCAACCACGAAGTCCCAGTCAATGGCCGACACATGCGCCCGCCAGCTCTCGAAACCGCGCGTGTACCGCTCGATGAACTCGTGATCGAGAGCGTTCCACTCCACTAGCAGCGCACCCCACGCCTGGAAGAGTGCTAGATCACCGTTGATCCTGATCGGGAGATGCAGGTCGGCAAGGTCGGTGCCTCGGCCGACGAGCCCGCGCGGCTTCTGCGGATTACGGAAATTGATCACTCCCGCCTCGCGCAGCGGATTGACCGAAATGATCTTGGCACCACCGCGCTTGGCTGTCTCCAGCGCGGACAGCATCCGCGGATGGTTGGTACCCGGGTTCTGTCCAGCCAAGATCAACAGCTGCGCACGGTGGACATCGTCCAGAATCACGCTCGCCTTGCCGATACCGATGGTTTCCGCTAGCGCGTAGCTCGTCGACTCATGGCACATGTTGGAGCAGTCGGGCAGGTTATTAGTGCCAAACGCCCGCACGAACAGCTGGTAGCAGTATGCGGCCTCGTTGGATGTCCGGCCCGACGTATAGAAGATCGCTTCGTCGGGGCTCGCCAGCGCATTGAGCTGATCTGCAATCAGCCGCAATGCTGCGTTCCACTCGATCGGCTCGTAGTGGGTCGCTCCCGGCTTCTTGATCATGGGATGGGTGATCCGGCCCTGCTGCCCCAACCAGTGCTCGTCATGCCCGTCCAGCTCGGCGATGCTGTAGCGGGCAAAGAACTCCGGCGTCGCTCGTGCCGTGGTGGCCTCTTCCGCGACGGCCTTGGCGCCGTTTTCACAGAACTCGGCGGTGTGCCGATAACCCGGGTCCGGATCCGGCCAGGCACAGCTCATACAGTCGAAACCTTCGGCCTGATTGAGGTTGAGCAGCGTGCGCGCGGACCGCCTGGGGCCCATCTTTTGCACTGATCGCTTCAGGGCCACGGCTACGCCGGGAATGCCAGCCGCATGGTCGTCTGGCTTCGATACCTCGATCCGGTCTTCGTCGGATTCGCGTGACCTGCGCATCCGCCCCTCCATCGCTGCGTTTGCGTCGCCTCAGCAATCAATCTAGCTGCCACAGTCCTTGGTTCGGTTACCGGCGAGTAGCATAATGATGTTACTGAGAAGTAACTTGTTCATCGAGGTGTCGGATGAGTCATTACAAGTCCAATGTCCGCGATATCGAGTTCAACCTTTTTGAGGTGCTCGGGCGCGAAGCGATTCTCGGCACCGAGCCGTACGCCGACCTTGACCGAGAAACCGTCTCGGCGATACTTGCTGAAGCCGATCACCTTGCTCGCACGAAGCTTGCCGAGTCATTCAACGATGGGGATCTCCCAGTCTTCGATCCGAAGACGCACTCGGTAACAGTGCCGGAGTCACTCAAGAGGTCCTTCCGCGCACTCATGGACTCTGGAGCCTGGCAACTCGAGCTACCGGCTGAACTCGGTGGTCAGCTGACGCCTCCGTCGGTGCAGTGGGCGGTGAGTGAGCTGAACATCGGCGCCAACCCATCAACGGCGCTCTACTCAGCCGGCCCGAAGTTCGCGTACCTGATCTGGGCCGTGGGGAACGAACGGGATCGCCGCATCGCTGAGATCATGATTGAGCGTCAGTGGGGTGCCACCATGGTGCTGACAGAGCCGGACGCGGGCTCCGATGTCGGCGCTGGGCGGACCCGGGCGGTTCCACAGCCCGATGGCACGTGGCACATCGAGGGCGTCAAGCGCTTCATCACCGCGGCTGAGCATGACTTGACCGAGAACATCATTCACCTGGTATTGGCTCGGCCGCACGGCGTTGAAGGAGTCGGCGGACCGGGCACCAAGGGCCTGTCGCTGTTCCTGGTGCCAAAGTTCCACTTTGATCTTGAGACCGGTGAGCTGACCGGCGAGCGCAACGGAGTCTTCGCCAGCAACCTCGAAAAGAAGATGGGTATCAAGGGCTCCACAACCTGCGAGCTGACTTTCGGCGACGCCGACGTGCCCGCCAAGGGCTGGCTGCTGGGCGAGGTGCATGACGGCATCGCGCAGATGTTCAACGTGATCGAACATGCGCGGATGCTGGTGGGCACTAAGGCGATTGCCACCTTGTCCACCGGTTATCTCAACGCATTGGAGTACGCCAAGACGCGAGTCCAGGGACCTGATCTCGTCCGGGCTGCCGACAAGACAGCGCCGCGGGTGACCATCACCCATCATCCTGATGTGCGACGTTCGCTGATCACCCAGAAGTCCTTCACTGAGGGTTTGCGCGCGTTGCTGCTCTTTGCCGCGACGGTCCAGGACCGGAATGCCATCGCCCGAGCGCGCGGCACCGTCGACGATGCAGCCCAGCGGCTGAACAATCTCCTGCTCCCGATCGTCAAGGGCTACGGCTCGGAACGCTCCTGGGTGCTGCTCGGAACGGAGTCGCTGCAGACGTTCGGTGGCTCCGGCTTCCTCACCGACTATCCGATCGAGCAATACGTCCGAGATGCCAAGATCGACACACTCTACGAGGGCACGACAGCGATCCAGGGGCAGGATCTGTTCTTCCGCAAGATCGTCAAGGATCAGGGCCGTGCCCTTGGTGATCTTTCGGCGCAGATCAGTCACTGGATAACCGCCGAAGGCGGGAATGGCCAGCTCAAAGATGAACGCAGCTTGCTACAACAGGCTTTGGACGATGTCGGGGCAATCGTGACAACGATGATCAATGATCTTCTTGCATCAGGACCGGGCATACCGACAGCTGCGAGCGTCGGTAATCGCGCGCCCGCCGTGGTGAGCCAGGCTGGCGCAGGAGCGCCCGCCTCAGCGAGCGGAGCGAGCAATGGAACACAGCGGGAGCCGCTTTCCTCTACGAGCGTTGACGAAGTAGGCGGATCCAAAGCGCGTGATGCGCAAGCAGCTCAAGAAACTGGAGATCCGCGCAACGTCTACAAAGTGGGCCTGAATACCACGCGCTTGCTGATGGCACTGGGCGACGTGATTTGTGCCTGGTTACTGCTCCGCGGCGCTGAGGTGGCACTGGAGCGGCTCAATTCTGAGCTCCCAGCCGAGGAGAAGTCCTTCTACGAGGGCAAGGTCGCCTCGGGCCGCTGGTTTGCGCGTACGGTGCTGCCCAAGCTGGCAGCCGAGCGCGCCATCGCGGAGGCCACCGATCTCGCCGTGATGGATCTGCCAGAGGCAGCTTTCTGACCTGACTTGCGCGACACAGTCTCCTCACATCTTGGCCCGGTAGCGCTCAGAGGCCCGCAGCGAGAGACGATTGGCGCATGACTCAATCCGCCAGCTCGCAGCCGTCGCGCATCGTCATTATCGGAGCCTCACTGGCTGGAGCTACGGCCGCAATAGCGCTTCGAGATCAGGGATATCAGGGCGAGCTGACGCTGATCGGAGAGGAGAGCCAACTCCCGTACGAGCGACCGCCCCTATCCAAGGCTTTGCTGCTGGGGGAACGGGATGAACCTGACTGGGTTGCCGACGAAGCAACGTATGCAGACAAGGCGATTTCGCTACGACTGGGCACGATGGCTACCCGGATTGACCGGGACCGCAAGGTCGTGGTCGCGAGTCGCCATGAGTACCCGTACGACAAGCTGCTCATCGCAACTGGTTCCTCAGCGCGGCGGCTGGACATACACGGATCAGAGTTGGACGGCCTGCTGACACTGCGGACGCTCGAAGAGTCGCTCGCGCTGCGTGAGCGGTTTACCGACGGTGCCAACGTAGTGATCGTGGGAGCCGGCTGGATCGGCTGCGAGGCCGCGGCAGCCGCGCGGCAGCATGGGGCCAACGTGACGATCGTCGAGCCGCGGTCACAGCCCTTGCTGGGCGTCGTCGGAGAGCAGATCGGCGCCACATTCGCCGCGCTCCATCGCGATCACGGCGTCGACCTCCGGCTGGGTACCGGCGTCAAAGGTTTCGCGGGCGAGGGCACGGCCTCGTCGGTGCTGATCAAGGGCGGCCATTCCATACCTGCAGACACCATCTTGATCGGTGTCGGCGCTGCGCCGAACATCGCCCTCGCCGACGCGGCCGGCCTCAAGCTGGCCGATGGCGGGATCGCAGTCGACGCCACTTTGCGCAGCTCCGATCCCGACGTCTACGCCGCCGGTGACGTGGCGGCCCATGATCATCCGAAGTATCGGCACCGGGTACGGGTGGAGCACTGGGCCAACGCCAAGGATCAGGGGTTGCATGTAGCGGGCAACCTGCTGGGCGCCGAAGCCCCCTATCAGTTGCGGCCGTTCTTCTTCTCCGACCAGTACGACCTCGGCTGCGAGTATCGCGGACTCGCCGACCCCGCGAAGGATCGGCTCGTGGTGCGGGGGGATCTGGCGTCCCGGGAGTTCACGGCGTTCTGGCTCAGGGATGGCGCTGTGGCGGCTGCGATGAACGTCAACCAGTGGGACGACGGCGACGCTCTCCAGGAGCTCGTCGACACCGGCCGTCATGTCAGCGATAAGGAGCTCGTATCCCCCTAGCCGGCATTCGAAGCGGGGCGCGGGAGTATCCCACGCAGGACCAGTCGGCGTTTAATAGAGGAGGGCGAGGGCGGGGTCGCTGAGGATTGCGGCGACGTCGGCGAGGAAGGTGGAGCCCTGGGCGCCGTCAGCGAGCCGATGGTCGAAGGACACCGACAGGGTGGTCACCCAGCGCGGTTCAATCCGCTCCTCCGATCCATCGCCCACGACCCAGGGTCGGCGACTGATCTGCCCGAAGCAGAGAATGCCGGACTCCCCCGGGTTCAGGATCGGTGTACCTGCGTCAACACCAAAAACCCCGATATTGGTGATGGAGAACGTGCCGCCCGCCATCTCCGGCGGCTGAGTCTTGCCGTCGCGCGCCGTTGCCACGACCTCCTGTAGGGCAGCCGCCAGCTCGACCAGGCTCAGCGAGCCGGCGCCCTTGATGTTCGGTACCAGCAGGCCGCGTGGAGTTGCGGTGGCGATCCCCAAGTTGATCGAGCTCTTGAGCACGATCTGCTGAGCCGGCTCGTCCCAGAAGGAGTTGAGTTCTGGCGTACGCTGCAGCGCCAGGCATACTGCCTTGGCAACGATCAGGAGCTGGGACACCCGAAGATCGGCAAACTCCCGCCGAGTCTTGAGCCGCTCCACGAGCTGCATCGTGGCTGTCACGTCGCACTCCAGCCACACTGAGACATGGGGTGCGCTGAACGCTGAGCGCACCATCGCGTCCGCCGTCGATTTGCGCACTCCCTTGATCGGGATCCGTACGTCCTCCCTCGACACTCGCGCTTCCACCGCAGGAGTGCCGATCACGTCGGCGGCTTCAGCTCGCTTGCTCGCCGCCGTCACGTCGTCGCGGGTGATCACCCCACCCGGTCCACTGCCGACAAGGCTCCCAAGATCAACACCCAGGTCCTTGGCCAGCTTGCGCACCGGCGGCTTGGCGAGTACCGCACCTCCGGAAGGGGTGGCCGCAGGCGCCGTCTCACCCGGCCCAGGCAAGGGGGCACCGGTTGGCGCGTCCTGCTCAGCCTGCAACGGCTCCCGGTCGTCGGCGCGTCGCGATACCGGGGCGTGGGTGGAGAAAGTGTCTGCAACCTGATCGTGCGCCTCAACCGGCCCATCCCCGGGGCCGCGCCGCGGGCGCCGTTTGGCTGTCACGGTGCGCGGCCCGTAGCCGACCAGATTCGGGACCTGCGCCTCGCTGCTGTCACCGTTGGGCTCTGCTGGTGGTGCCGCATCCAGCCCATCGTCGATCGAGACGATCGGGGTACCGACATCGACCGTGTCGCCCTCGTTGACCAAAAGCTCGGTTACGGTGCCGGCGTACGGTGTCGGCAACTCGACCAGCGACTTGCTGGTCTCGACCTCGACCAGGATGTCATTGATCTTGACCTGATCACCGGCCGCGACCCGCCAGGTGACGATGTCCGCCTCGACCAGTCCCTCCCCAGGATCCGGCAGCCGAAATGTGTGCAACGCCATGGCAAACCTTCCGCTCAGTAGGCCAGCGAGCGATCGACCATATCGAGAACCCGATCAAGATCAGGTAGATACTCCTCCTCGACGCGGCTCGGCGGATAGGGGATGTCAAAACCACCCACCCGCAGTACCGGTGCCTCCAGCGAGTAGAAGCATTGCTCGCCAATCCGCGCGGCAAGCTCAGCACCCAACCCGAGATTCAGTTGGGCCTCGTGCACCGTCACCACCCGGCCGGTCTTCTGCACCGATTCGTAGACCACCGCCATATCGAGCGGCGACAGCGTGCGAAGGTCGATCACTTCAAGATCATGATCTTCCTCGCTGGCCGCTTCAGCCGCGTCCAGGCAGGTCTTGACCATTGGTCCGTACGCGATCACTGTGACGTCGGTTCCGGGTCGAGCCACCCGGGCCGAGTGCAACGGCACCGGCGTCAGTGACTCGTCCAGCTCAGCCCGTTCGTGATAACGCCGCTTGGGCTCGAAGAAAATGATCGGGTCGTCTGAGGCAATGGCCTGCTGGATCATCCAGTACGCGTCGACCGGATCGGAACAGGTCACCACCTTCAGGCCGGGTGTATGGCAGAAGTAGGCCTCCGGGGATTCGCTGTGATGCTCGACTGCTCCGATTCCGCCGCCGTAGGGGACTCGGATCACGATCGGCATCTGCAACAGCCCGCGTGATCGGTAGTGCAACCGCGCGAGCTGACTGACGATCTGGTCGAACGCCGGGTAGATGAAGCCGTCGAACTGGATCTCGCACACCGGGCGGTAGCCGCGCAGCGCCATGCCCACGGCGGTACCGACTATGCCGGATTCCGCCAGCGGCGAATCGATCACCCGATGCTCGCCGAAGTCCTTCTGCAGGCCCTCGGTGACTCGGAAAACCCCACCAAGCTTGCCGACGTCTTCGCCCGCGATCACTACCGTGGGATCGGCTTCAAGCGCCCTGCGCAGGCCGGCATTGAGTGCCTTCGCCATAGTCAGCATGGTCATCAGACGCCTCCCCCGTATGCGGGTTCTGGCTCTCCAGGCTGCTGGACGGACTCAGTGCCCTCAAACGTCGCCAGGTACTCGGCGTAGTGGGCCTTCTGCTCTTCAAGATGGGGGGTCTGCTCGACGTATACGTAGTCAAAAAACTCCAGCATCTGTGGGTCGGGGAGAGCGAGGCAGCGAGATCGCAGGTCGGCGGCCAAGTCGGAGCCTTCGGTCTCCACCTCGGTGAAGAAGGCCTCGTCGCCGCTGCCGCTTCGCCTCAGGTACGCCCGGACTCGCTCGATCGGATCCTTCAGCCGCCAGTGCTCGAGCTCGTCTGCGAGCCGGTATTTCGTCGGATCGTCGGAGGTGGTGTGAGCGCCCATGCGATAGGTGTAGGCCTCGATCAAGGATGGGCCGCTACCGCTGCGCGCTCGTTCCAGGGCTGCTGTTGTGGCCGCATATACGGCAAGCACGTCGTTGCCGTCTACCCGGACGCCAGGGAAGCCGAAGCCAGAAGCCCTGCGATACAAGGGAATTCGAGACTGCCGCTCGATCGGTTCGGAGATCGCCCACTGGTTGTTTTGGCAGATGAAGACGATGGGCGCGTTGTAGGAGCTGGCGAAGATGAATGCCTCATTGACGTCGCCCTCGCTGGTAGCGCCGTCCCCGAAGTAACAGACCACCGCCATGTCGCGATCGGGGTCGCCGGTGCCGACGAGGCCGTCGCGTTCCACACCCATTGCGTAGCCAGTGGCATGCAGCGTCTGCGCGCCAATGACGATTGTGTAGAGATGGAACCGGCTCTTCTCTGAGTCCCAGCCACCAAGATCAATTCCACGAAAAAGGGCCAGCAGGTGCAACGGGTCCACGCCCAGGCACCAGGCCACACCGTGTTCTCGATAGGTAGGGAAGACGAAGTCCTGCTTGCCGAGCGCGCGTCCGGAGCCGACCTGTGCTGCCTCTTGACCCAGACAGGAAGCCCACAGCCCAAGTTCGCCCTGGCGCTGCAGGGCGGTCGCCTCAGCATCGACCCGACGGGTCAACACCATGTCGTGATAGAAGCTCTTGATCTGATCATCGTCGCCGCTGAAGGAGTACTCGGGGTGTTCCAGCCGCTCGCCCTCTGGGGTAAGCAGCTGGACCAGCTCGACCTCTCCGCTCGCACCGCTGATGTCGCTCACGGGTGCATCCTCTCGTCACCGGATGCGGTGGTTCCGCATCTCATCGGTCCCGGTGCGGGATCACCGCGCTGGGTGGTACCACCACCCTCCGGGGCGTTGGTTATGGCTCCGGCTCGCCGCATAGAGCGAGCGATCCTTCGGCACTGCGAGGGTCGGTCGCGTGTGCAGTGCCCAAAACCCGACTGGTTCGGCTTTTCCTTGTGGGTGGCACCGGCCAGCCGCAACCCAAAGTACCGCCCTGGCTTCGGACACGAGAAAACCACTCGTATGTCCTATCTCTTTGAGTTCGGCAACGCTTGATTCCCTCAAAACCGCACCCCAGGCGGACGCTTAGCGGCCGACACGCCGATCCCGAGTGGGACTGGCGTCACCTTTTGAGGGATTGCTGAAAGCGCAAGATGCGGATCAGGGCCGCGGCTACCGCCTCCGGACCTGCGGCCAGCGAGACGCGGATAGCTGTGCCACCGTCGCGTTGGTCGAAGTCCGTGCCGGGAGTTAGCGCCACACCATGTTCTTCCAGCAGGGCCTCGCACCAGGATTCAGAGTCAGGATGTGGACCGAGCTGGTCAGCAATGCCGGCATAGACATAGAAGGCGCCATCGGCCGGGGCAACCCCAGTCCAACCAAGATCATCGAGCGCCGCCAGCACTATCGATCGGGCGTCGGCGAAGGCTGCCACCCCGGCATCGGCTTCCCGGTAGGACTCGTCGGTGAAGGCGGCGATCGCCGCGTGCTGGGCAGGCACAGGCGGGCACAAGGTGAAGTTCCCGGCCAGCGCGTCGAAGGCACCCATCAGATCGGACGGCACCAGACTCCAACCAAGCCGCCACCCTGTCATTCCCCAGTACTTGGAGAACGAGGAAATGACGATCGCCTCGCGGTCATGCTCCCAGGCGCAGCTGGCTGCGATGGTGCGGTCAGTGATGCCGTGGTAGATCTCATCGCTGACCAACCGGACTTCATGATCACCACACCAGGCTGCAAGCTCGGCAAGATGATTTGGAGCGATCATGGTTCCGGTGGGATTGGCCGGGGAGGCGACCACCAGTCCCGCCAGCGGCGCAGCCGCGTGTGCCCGCTCCAGCATCTGCGCTGAAGGCTGGAAGCGTTCCGCTGGGCCGCAGGGCAGTTCGACCACCTGACAGCCCAGCGAAGCCAAAATGTTCCGGTACGCCGGGTAGCCCGGACGGGTCAATGCCACTCGATCACCATGATCAAAAGCGGCCAGGAAGCCGAGCAAGAAGGCACCGGATGAGCCTGTGGTCAACGCGATCTGATCTTCATCGACGTCCAGCGAATACCAGCGCCGGTAGTGGCCAGCGATCTCGCGTCGTAGCGGCCTAATGCCGAAGGTCTCGGTGTAGCCCAGGGGCGTGCGGTCGACCATCAGCTCGGCAGCACGCCGCCGCACGTCCGACGGCGCGCCCTGAGACGGCTCGCCGGCGCAGAGTGAGATGACCTCCCGGCCCTGGGCGCGTAGCTCGGCCACCCGGTTCAGGATGCTCATCACGGCAAACGGCGGGACGGCCGCCCGATGTGAAGGCTTCATGCGCTCTGCTGTCGTTTGCGTGCGCGGTATGCGGCCACATTGGTCCGGTTGCCGCAGTTTCCGGTGTCGCAGTAGCGCTTCGAGGAGTTCTTGGAGAGATCGACCAGCACGTCCGCACAATCCGCGGCCGCACAGATCCTCAGCCTGTCCATCTCGTCATCCCTGACTAGATCGAGAAAAGCCATCGCCGCTTCGGCCGCGATGCGATCGGCGAGCGAAGCGTCCGGACGGGTGACGTGCAGGTGCCAGTCCCACTCGTCGTGCCGAGCCAGGTAAGGCCGGGCGTCCGCCTCCTCGAGGATCTGATTGACCAGAGCCGCTGCCTCGTCGCGATCCTTAACCGTCCAGAACCTGCGGAGTCGCGGGCGCAGGGCACGTATGGATTCGAGTTCCTCGTGGTTCCGGCGGACAACACCTGAATACGGACTGCGCGCTAGAAAGTCGTTGAGATCAGCCAGGGTCACCAGCGTGTCACCGTCTAGGCCCACGGTGTTCACCAGGGCCGCGGTCTCGGCAAGAGCGCGCTCGGTGTCATGACTAAAAGGCACCTTGACTCCTGACATGATGTGTTTTAGTGTCATTAGTGTACTCGATTTTGGTCATGACACATGTAGCTGGCTGCCGGATGAGGAGGGTTGAAGATGACGACCGTCGCGCGGGAAGCCACCCGAACGGTCGCCAAACGGAGCTATCGCGGTGGGCTAGCGCTTGCGCTTGTATCGGCGTCATCGTTCGGACTCTCTGGCTCCCTTGCCCGCGCGCTGCTCGATCTGGGGTGGTCGCCTGCGGCAGTGGTGGCCACGCGTGTTGGAGGCGCATTCCTCATTCTTCTCATACCATGCCTGGTCCTCGTCCGCAGGATTGGACTGCCGACCCGTGGGCAGTCGCTGCGGATGCTGGCGTTTGGAGTGGTGGCGGTGGCGTTGGCGCAGCTCTGCTACTTCAGCGCGGTGCAGTACCTTTCCGTCGGCGTAGCCCTACTGCTGGAATACCTCGCGCCGGTCATGTTGATCGGTTGGCACTGGGCGCGAACCCACCATCGGCCTACCTTGTCAGTGCTGGTGGGAGCTGGCCTGTCAATCGTCGGCCTGGCCTTTGTCTTCGACCTTCGCGAAGGACTGACGCTTAACCTGATCGGCGTCGCCTGGGCTCTGGGTGCGGCTGTGTGTCTCAGCGCGTACTTCCTCCTCAGCGAGGACAACGGGAATGATGCACCGATTCACCCGCTGCTGCTGACGACAGTCGGCACCGGGATTGGGGCGGGCGTTCTGCTGGCTGCTGCGGCAGCCGGCATGGTGCCACTCCACGCGTCCACTGGGGTCACGATCCTGGCAGATCAGTCCGTCGGCTGGTGGCTCCCGGTCATGGTGCTGATCTTGATCAGCTCGGTACTCGCATATCCGAGCGGCATCGTTGCGGTACGTCGCCTCGGCAGTTCAGTGGCATCGTTCGTGTCGTTGACCGAAGTCATCTTCGCGGTGAGCTTTGCGTTCGTGCTGCTGGGCCAGCGTCCTGGACCAATGCAGCTCGTCGGTGGCGTGTTGATCTTGGCCGGGATCGCTCTTGTGCAACGGCCGGCCGGTACGAAGGTGGCGTCAGAGCCGACCGTGTTGACTCAGCGCGCCGCGAACCACTGAATCAAAAGAATGCGGCCGGAGCCTGAGAAGGCCCTTCGACGAGCTCCGGGCGCAAACGTGGGCGGTTGCTCAGGACTTGCCGAAATCGGTGACCAGCCAGACCTTGTCATGGACCGAGTCGTTGATCACGTCGATGCCGACGTCGGCGTAGCTCTTGCTCAAGATGTTTTGGCGGTGTCCGTCGTTGGGCGGCTTCTCGTTGTACATCGCCTTCTGCACGGCGAGTACGCCGTCTTGCGAACGGCGACTGTTGTAGGCAACGTTTTCGCCGATCGCGCTCCAGCGGTAGCCAGCAGCGGAGACTCGCGAACCGAGTGCGGCCTCGCCGCTCAGCTGGTGGCTTAGCTTGTTGGCCTTAGCCATTGCCAGGTTGTGCGCGTGCGCCGCCGAGGTGAGCTTGCTGTTCATCTTCAGGGCTGGCAGTCCGTGGCTCGCGCGCTCTGCATTCAGTTCAGCTAACACTGCGTTGGCCCAATCCGAGCGCGTGGTGTAGCCCGAAGAGCTCTGGGTCGTCGTCTTGGACGGTGTCGACCTTGCTGCCTGGGTCGGCCTTTTGGTCGGTGTCGGCCTGGTGCTGCGCGACTTGGGAGTGGTTGCTGTCGATCTCTTCGTAGTCTTCGGTGCGGTGCTTGGGCTCTTGCTCGACCGAGTAATCGGAGTTGTTGTCGAGCGACGCGTCGGCTGTCGATGACAGATAGCCGGCTTCTGATCCCCCTGGCACTCAGGCCGAGAGTGCGCGCGGGCGCGAAGGGGTCGGGTGCTGGCACCGCTCGGCGTCACCTTGGGTGACGTCGAGGCACTGGCCGGTGCCGCCAGTGACGTCGAGGGACTGGCCGGTACCGCCACGAGCCGTTCATCCTGGCCACTGGGCGCGCCCGGGCCGCTGATGGCCGGACCGCCAAACAGAGCAGCACCAACAACCGCCGCGCTGACCACGACCGCAGCACTTGCCGAGGCGATCCGTAGCCCAGTGCTGGTCACGTTGCCTTCGTCCTGCACGACGACCCCCGAGTAGGTCACGAGTCGATAACGACCGCGCAAGCCAAACATAGTGGTCGTCGTTCCAGCAAGCGCCGGTCGCTATGTGGACACGCCGTACACTGCGCCGGTGGGCAGCGCAGCAGCGACGTCGAGCGGCGTCCTGATGGCAGGCACGTCCTCTGACGTGGGCAAGTCGCTGATTGTCAGTGGCTTGTGCCGCGCGCTCGCGCGCCGGGGCGTGGTGGTCGCGCCTTTCAAGGCGCAGAACATGTCGAACAACTCCTGTGTGTGCCGCGACGGTTCGGAGATCGGCCGCGCGCAATACCTGCAGGCGCAGGCCGCCGGGGTTGTGCCCGAATCGGCGATGAACCCGGTACTCCTGAAACCCGGTTCCGATCACCGATCGCACATCGTGATCCGGGGCCAACCGTGCGGCACCTTGGAATCTGGGGAGTACGCGACCGGGCGCGACCACCTGGCAGCCGCGGCATTCGCTGCGTACGACGAGCTCGCGAGTCGCTTCGAGGTGATCATCTGCGAGGGTGCCGGATCGCTTGCTGAGATCAACCTGCGAGCCGGCGACTACGTCAACCTCGGGCTGGCACGAGCCAAGAAACTGCCGGTCATTGTGATCGGCGACATCGATCGAGGTGGGGTCTTTGCCTCGCTCTACGGCACCGTGGCATTGCTCGATGAGGACGATCGGCGGTTGATCACGGCCTTCTTGATCAACAAGTTCCGGGGGGATGTCGGGGTGCTGCAACCTGGCGTGGACGAGCTCCACAAGCGGACCGGTGTGCCGTGCGCGGGGGTACTGCCGTGGCTTCCGGACGTATGGCTGGATGCCGAAGACACGCTCGAAGTGGCCGCCTGGCGCCGTCAGGGTGCGTTGGAGGGCGGCGCACTCCGAGTAGCGGTCGTGCGGCTGCCGCGGCTGTCAAACGGCACCGATGTTGAAGCACTGGCGGCTGAGCCGGGTGTGGAGGTGCTCGTCACGACGGATCCGCGAGCGCTCGCGGCGGCCGATCTTGCGGTGCTGCCCGGATCTCGTTCAACGGTCAGCGACCTGGACTGGTTGCGTCGCACCGGGTTGTCGCAGGTGATCGAGGCCCGGGCACGCCGTGGGGCGCCGGTGTTGGGTATCTGCGGTGGATATCAGATGCTAGCGCTGGTGATCGACGACCCGATCGAGTCAGGTCGCGGGGCCGTTGAGGGGCTTGGCCTGATGCCGACGAAGGTCAGCTTCGGCGTAGACAAGGTGCTGGGGCGCCCCACCGGCACGTGGCAGGGGCACCAGGTTGAGGCGTACGAGATCCACCATGGAATGGCAGAGATCGAGGGCGAAGCTGAGCCGTTCCTCGATGGCTGGCGCCAGGGTCAGGTGTGGGGGACGATGTGGCACGGGGCATGGGAGAACGACGATTTCCGGCGCACTTGGCTGGCCGAGATCGCTGCTGCTGCTGGATCCTCGTGGCGTCCTGAGCCCGAGGCGACCAGGTTTGGTCAGCGACGAGAAAACATGATCAATGCGCTGGCGGATGCGGTCGAGCAGCATGCCGATCTTGGTCTGCTGCTGGCTGGCACCTGCGTGGCTGGGCGGCTGTGACTCTTCAGGCGCTGGTTATTGGTATCGGGAGCGGAGACCCTGATCACTTGACCGGCGAGGCCGTGGCGGCGCTGAATCGGGTCGATGTTTTCCTGGTAGCTGACAAGGGGGCTGCCAAGCAGGATCTGGTCAAGCTGCGCAACGACCTGTGCCGAGCGCTGATTACCCATGATCACTACCGCTTCATCGAAGTGCCGGATCCGGAGCGAGGACCCGATCGGGAGCGCGATGCGACCGAGTATCAGGTGGGGGTAGCGATTTGGCACGAGTCCCGAGCCCGGCGGTATGCCGAGATCATTGCCGCCGAGGTCGGCGACAGCGGCACGATCGGTTTCCTAGTCTGGGGTGATCCAGCCTTCTACGACTCGACTATTCGCATCGTCGAGGCGGTCAGGGAGCTTGGAGTTGATCTTGATCTGACCGTCATTCCCGGCATCAGCAGCGTCCAACTGCTCGCTGCCCGACACAAGATCGTCTTGAACCGCGTCGGTCAGCCCATCCATGTCACCACCGGACGGCGGCTACTTGTCGAATACTCCCCCACTCTCGGCGATGTGGTCGTCATGCTCGACGGAGATCTCGCTTGCGGCGGGCTGACCGAGCGATTCGGCGATCTCAGGATCTACTGGGGCGCCCAGCTAGGGCTGGATGACGAGGTGCTTGTCTCGGGCCGACTGAGCGAGGTCATCCATGAGATCCGAACCAAACGTGCCGCAGTGCGGCAATCGCGTGGCTGGGTGATGGACACATACCTGCTACGCGCCTCCGGCTAGTGGGCGAAAACTCCAGGTCTGTGCATCCCGTACTGGTACCATTCTGGTATGACAACCCAGATCGCGGTCCGCTTGCCCGACGAGATTGTGGAATTTCTCGATCAGCTCGTGGCGCAAGGTGATGCCAAGAGCAGGGCCGCAGCGGTGACGCGCGCCCTCGAACTTGACCGGCGACGGCGGATGGCTGAGCACGATGCCGCCATTTATGCCAGCAGTAAGGACCGGGACATGGACAGTATGGCTGCATGGGCCGCGAGGAACACTGACCTGAGCGACCTCGACTAGTGCGGCCGATTCATCTCGTGCGTCTCGACAAGACTCGGCCGGCACTGATTCTTACACGTGAGATCGTGCGACCCCATCTCTCCAGGGTCACCATCGCCCCGATCAGTTCCCGCGTCCGAGGGCTGACCGTCGAGGTACCTGTCGGACAATCGAATGGTCTCGATCAAGACTCAGTGATCAACTGCGACAACATCGTCACCGTACCGACATCGGCCGTCGGCCGGCAGGTCGGTTTTCTTTGGAGTGAGCAGGAGCCCGGGCTGAGCGAGGCGATTCACGCTGCGTTTGATCTCTGGACGTAGCGCGCTTCCGGGCGGGCAGACTCCGAAAGCGGTCGAAAACAACAAGGAAATCGCCGTTTCGGATGTTGTATCCGACCAGTTTCCGGCCGAGTGACATGCGGCGTAAGCAATGGCTCGCTCCATTGAGCAATGGTCGCAGCTTGCGATGCTGGCACACCGCAGCGAGGAGAGTGTGGCGCTGGCTCGGCGGGCCATAGCGATGGCCACAGCTGCGGGCGCGACTCCGGTACTGTCCCATGCGCTGACCAACCTCGGTATCGCGCGAAACGTGGCGACTGGCGGGCCGTACCCTGACAAGCGGCTCAGGTGGGATGCTTGATACGTACCTTGGGCCTCGAAGCTGACTGGCAGCCACATGACCACA